>CAISIU010000001.1 GCA_903885505.1 uncultured Actinomycetes bacterium
CCCGAAGTGGCCGGACCCGCACCGACGACGGCGATTGTGGCCGTGGTGGTCGGCGACGGCATCGGACGTATTTTCCGTTCGCTGGGTGTTCGCACCCAGGTACGCGGTGGCCAGTCGATGAACCCGTCGACGGCTGAGCTGGTGGAGGCCGTGACGGCCACCGGTTCGCAGCAAGTCATCATCTTGCCGAACAACAAGAACATTCGCCCCGTCGCCGAGCAGATCAACGACCTCGTCGGCATCGACGTTCGGGTGGTGCCGACCAATTCCATCGTCGAAGGCTTCGCGGCCTTGCTCGCCTATGACCCGGGAGCGTCGGCCGATGACAACAAGGACGCGATGAGCGACTCCGCTGCGGCCGTCATCGCCGGTGAAGTTACCCAGGCGGTGCGCGACACCGAATCGCCCGCGGGCATGGTGCGCGTCGGCGATTGGATTGGCCTCACGGGCACGGGCATCGTGTCTATTGCTGACTCGGTCGCCATCGCCACCACCAAGATGATCGCGGCCGTGATGACCGACGACCACGAACTGATCACGCTCATCGAAGGTGATGGTGCCAACGCGGCGAACACTCGTCGCATTACTGAGTACCTGCACGAGGAGTATCCGGACGTGGCCGTCGAGGTCCACCATGGTGGCCAGCCGCTGTATCCCTACCTCGTCGGTATCGAGTGACCGAGAGCGCACCGCGCCCCCTGCGGCGACTCGCTGAAGTCCCCGTCACCGCCCTGAAGTACGTCAAGGAAAAGCGCGCCGCCTCGCTCGCCCAGATGGGCGTCGAGTCCGTATTTGATTTGTTGACGACGTATCCCCGTCGTTACGTGGACCGCACCGCGCAGATTGACGTGTCCGATCTCACCATTGGTGACGAGGTCGCGATTTTCGCGGAGGTGCGCCGTAGCGAATCACGTCGCACCAAGCAGGGCAAGGTGATGGTCACGACCTACGTGTCTGACGGCACCGGCACCATGAGCGTCGTCTTTTTCAATCAGCCCTGGCGTGAACGTCAACTGCAGCCCGGGGTGATGGCTCTCTTCTTCGGCAAGGTGGGGGAGTATCGCGGCGATAGGCAAATGGCCAATCCCGTGGTGGATGTGATTGTGGGCGTGACCGGCGAAGAACGCGACCCCTCGCGCGTGGGGCGCATCGTGCCGATTTATCCCGCGAGCGGCAAGGCCGGTCTCACCAGTTGGGAGATGGGCGGGTTTATCGAAGAGTCACTTCGCCGCGCGCCACTGATTCTCGACACCGTGCCCGAGAGCATCCGGGTTCGTTACCAACTCCTCGATCGCAGCACTGCCCTTCGCCACATTCACCTCCCCGAGGAGATGGCGCAGATTCGTCCGGCGCGCCGCCGCTTGGTCTTTGACGAATTCCTTCGCTTGCAGTTGCTGCTGACGCTTCGTCGTCGACGCGCGGAGCGTGACGCGGTGGGCATTTCGCATCGCCTCGACGTGGCAGACCTCGACACCACTCCCGGTCAGCTCACGACGCCGGAATCCAGTCTCGTGCAGCAATTTCTCGCGGGACACCGCTTTACCCTCACCGGGGCGCAACGTCGGGCCCTCGGCGATATGGCCGGCGACCTCGCGCGCGCGCGGCCCATGCACCGTTTGCTGCAAGGTGACGTGGGGTCGGGAAAGACCACGGTGGCCCTCGTGGCGATGCTGGCGGCCGTCGATGGCGGACACCAAAGCGCGCTGCTCGCCCCGACGGAAGTTCTCGCCGAGCAACACGTGGCCTCGCTGCGTCACGACGTGCGCCATTTGTCGGTGCCCGACGCGAGAGTGTTATCGGGCCGCCGGCCGGTGACGGTGGCGCTGCTGACGGGTCGCGTGAAGGGCCTGGAGCGAAAGCGCATTTTGCAGCAACTCGAAGCGGGTGCCATCGACATCGTGGTAGGCACGCACGCGCTTCTGACCGACGACGTGCAATTTGCCTCGCTGGGCGTGGTGGTCATTGACGAACAACACCGCTTCGGGGTCGAACAGCGCGCGGTGCTGCGCGACAAGGGTCGCACACACTCACGAGCGGGACGTGACCCCGACCTCTTAGTCATGACCGCGACGCCCATTCCTCGCACCGCGGCCCTCGTCGCCTTCGCCGATCTCGACCTCACCGTGATTGACGAGTTGCCCGCCGGTCGCACCCCCATCACTACCGAATGGGTGCGCGGCGCTCAGGTCAGTTCCGTGTGGGAGCGGGTGCGCAGTGAAGTGGCGAAGGGTCAGCGCGCCTTCGTGGTCTGCCCGCTGGTGGACGGTTCGGACCGCGTGGAGGCGACCAGCGCGGTGAGCGAACGTGACCGCCTCGCCGCGGGGGAGTTGGCCGGTCTTCGCGTCGGACTGCTGCACGGTCAACTCAAGGCCGTCGACAAAGATCAGGTGATGGAGGAGTTTCGTCGTGGCGACCTCGACGTGCTCGTTGCCACCACGGTGATTGAAGTGGGTGTCGACGTGCCGGAGGCCACGGTCATCGTGATTGAAGACGCGTGGCGATTTGGCATTGCGCAGCTACATCAGCTCCGCGGTCGCGTGGGCCGTGGCGTGCACCCCAGTCACTGCTTCTTGTTAGGCGATCCGCCGAGCGATGAAGGAGCGGTGCGCCTCGAGGCCGTGGCGGCCTCCACCGATGGCTTCTACTTGGCCGAGGTGGACCTCGATCAACGCGGCGAAGGAACAATTCTCGGAGCGCGCCAGCAAGGTCGCAGTGATCTCACGTTGGCGTCACTTCGACGCGACGCGGACATCCTCGATGACGCGCGAGAAGCCGCCAGCGCCCTGGTGGGTGACGGTTCTAACTTGTCGGCCTACGCCGACTTGGTGGATGAACTCAAGTTGTTTATCGATGACGAGGAAGCCACCTACCTCTTTATGTCTTGACGGTGGGCGTCTCTCGCACCGCCTAGCCTTCACCCGTGCGCGTTATTGGTGGCCTCGCGAGGGGTCGACAGCTGAAGGCGAAATTGCCGGCGTCGGTGCGACCGACGACGGACTATTGCCGTGAAGCCATCTTCTCCATGCTCGAAGCCCGCGGGGGCCTCCAGGACCTCATCGTGGCCGACCTGTACTGCGGGTCGGGTGCCATTGGCATTGAGGCCCTGTCGCGCGGCGCGGCCGAGGTGTACTTCGTGGACCACAATCCCGTGTGCCTGGATGCCGCCAAGACCAACCTGACGCCCTTTGGCCTGCCGGGCGAGGCCCACTACGTCAAGGCGGAACTACCCACCTGGAATCCGCCGGCCGACCTTGATTTGGTCATTGCCGACCCGCCCTATGGTGCGCTCAATCTCGCCGCCTTGCTGCGCGACGTGCGTGCGCCGCGGGTGATTATTGAAAATGACCGCTTTATGGAAGCGCCCGAGGGCTGGGAGGTCGTGAAGGAGAAGCGCTACGGCACTACCCTTGTGACGATGCTCGAGCGCACGGAGGACGCATGACCGTCGCGTTAATTCCCGGTTCCTTTGACCCGTTTCACAACGGTCACCTCGAAATTGTCGAGCGCGCCTCGCACATGTTCGATGAAGTCGTGGTCGCGGCCATCCGCAACCCCCAAAAGTCTGAAGCGATGTTCGACCTCGACGAGCGGCGCGACATGATTGCCGAGTCGCTGGCGCACCTGCCGCGCGTGCGCATCGTGTCCATCGCTACCTTGCTCGTGAACGTCGCCAAGGACGTGAACGCCACCGCCATCGTCAAGGGCCTGCGCGCTGTGTCGGACTTTGAGAGTGAACTACAGATGGCCCAGATGAACCGATCGCTGTCGGGCATTGAGACCGTTTTCATTCCCACGAGCTCCTCGCACTCCTTCATCGCGAGCCGTTTGCTACGCGAAGTTGCTCGTCTGGGCGGCAATGTGAGTAATTTTGTGCCAGCGCCCGTCGCGGCGCGACTGGCGGACAAGTTCCCGGGAGGCAAATGATGTCGCGTTACGACGACTTTGACAACGAGTACGAACTCGACGACGACCTCGGCGCCAGCTACGCGCCCGAGCCGCGCCACGCGCGTCGCGACATGGAATCCATGCTGGAAGCCGCGATTGACTTCGTGCAGACGGCCAAGCCCATGCCCCTGTCGAACACCGTGCGTATTCAGCGTGACGAATTGGTCGAATTGTTGCTCGAAGTGCGCGACGCCATCCCCGAAGAGGTGCGCCAAGCACGCTGGGAATTGCGTGAGCGCGAGGCCCGTATCGCCGAGACCCACCAGGTCATCGAGCAGATGCTGGCCGAAGCCGAAGAGCGTCGTCGCCAGCTGGTGAGCCAGGCACAGGTGGTGCGCGCGGCGGAAGCCAAGGCTCGCGAAATTGTGAGCGAGGCGCACGAGGAAGTTCGCCGCATGCACAATCAGGTCAAGGACTACTACGACCAGCAGCTGGCGCGCCTCGAAGACCTCCTCGATCGCGCTCAGCAGGCGGTCGCCAAGGGTCGTGCGCAGTTCGCCGGTCAAATGGACACCTTCGCGGATCAAAATGACCTCGCCCCGCACCTCGACGATGATCTCCCGCCCGCGGCTCCGGCCTACGGCACCATCGAGAACATTGTCGACGCGGACGACGAGATCTTTGATCAAGACGAGGAATAGGACGTCCGGGTGATCTCGCCCTACATCATTCCCATCGCGACGCTGCTGCGTGACGTCCCCTCGTCGCGAGCGATCAACTTCACCGCCCCTTTTGACGAGGGCCACGAGTTTGAGTCGCGCGCCCTCGGCGAGGCCAATGTTGCCTCGGACGCCCCCACGCGCATCGAGGGCTCGCTGGCTAGTTACCCCGGCGGACTTCGATTCGTCGGCACCGTGAGCGCCCCCTGGACCGCTCTGTGTCGTCGCTGCTCGGCCCCCATTGAGCAGACCCTGACGGTCACGGTGAAGGAGCGCTTCGTCGAGGACATGCCGGAAGATAACGACGAGGCCTACGGATATCAGGGGGAAGAGCTCAATCTCGCCCCCATGGTCCACGACGCCATTTTTCTGGAACTGCCCTTGGGGCCACTGTGCAAAGAGGACTGTTTGGGCCTTTGTCCGCAGTGCGGCGGGGACCGAAATGAGACCCCGTGTGACTGCGCGGCACCGGTGGACCCGCGGTGGGCTAAACTTTCCGAACTCCTCGGCGATGACTCGTCGGGAAGCTAGAACGTAAGGATCGACGATGCCAGTTCCTAAGAGGAAGATGAGTAAGGCTCGCACGCGCGCCCGTCGCGCGTCGGCGTGGCGCTTGGAGCGCCCCAGCCGCTCCGTGTGCCCCCAGTGCTCGACCTCCAAGCTGCCCCACGTGGTGTGCCCCAACTGCGGTTGGTACAACGGTCGAGTCGCTATCGAGGTTAAGTAGTTGACTCTGCCCCTCGCGCTCGACGCGATGGGCGGCGACAAGGCTCCCGCCGAAATCATCGCGGGCGCTCGGCGCGCCGTCGATGAATTAGGTCTCGCCGTCACCTTGGTGGGACCGCCCGATCTCATCGGAGACCCCCAGGGTCTCGAGGTATTTGCCTGCACCGAAGTCATCGAGATGGATGACGACCCGGCGCAGGGCGTTCGCAAGAAGAAGGACTCCTCCCTCGTTCGCGCGGCGGAGCTCGTTCGCGACGGTCACGCCCGCGCCATGATCTCTGCCGGCAACACCGGCGCCACCATGGCGTCCGCCTTGCTGCGCATGGGCCGTTTGCCCGGCGTTATTCGTCCCTGCATCGCGACGCCCCTGCCGAACCCCGGTCGCACCCCCACCGTGATGGTCGACGCGGGCGCCAACGCCGAATGCACGCCCGAGATGCTGGTGCAGTTTGCCCTCATGGGTGCCGCCTTCGCGACGGCGCGCTTTGGCACCGTGAACCCCTCGGTGGGTTTGCTGTCCATTGGCGAAGAATCCACCAAGGGCACCCCGCTGGTCAAGGAAACGCACCAGCTGCTGGCTGCGACCGAGGGCCTCAACTTCTACGGCAACGTCGAGGGCCGCGACATCATCCCCTCACCGGTCGACGTCATCGTGACCGACGGCTTTACTGGCAACGTGGCGTTAAAGACGCTCGAGGGCTCGATGAAGTTCCTCTTTAACCAGGTGCTCTCGGTCATCGGCACGAACGAGGAAACTCGTGCGGCCGGTGACGTGCTCTTTCCCCACCTCTTGCCCCTGGCGGGCGACTTGTCACCTGACAGTCACGGGGGAGCGATGTTGCTCGGCCTTGACGGCATTTGCATCATTAGCCACGGCTCATCGAACGCGACGGCGATCATGAACGCCCTGCGCGTGGGTGCCGAACTGTCCGATGCCGGCGTCGTGGATGCTCTGCGTCACGCCATTCGCCCCGCCTGATCAGGTAATACGCGATTTTTCCGCAACAGGGCGGTAGAATGGTGTTCGACCAAGGAGGTATGCCATGCCGGCTGAGACCCACAATTCCGCCCCGCTGGACCGCGCCGAAATTCTGGCCCTGATTCAGACGAATCTGGCCGAAATCCTCGAAAAGGACGCCGCGGACATTGACCCGACCGCCTCTTTTGAATCCCTGGGCGCTGACTCATTGGCCCTGATCGAGATGGTCGAAGCGCTCGAAGAGGAGATTGGCGAGCGCTCCGTGGGCTTCGCCTTTGACGACGAAGACCTCGAAGACTTGCTCACTATTGCCGACGCGGTCGACTACGTCGCCGCCAAGCTCAACCTGAATTAGGCGGACTGCCGTTACGGCCGTTTCCTTTGACCAATTTGCCGCTCGCTGTGGCCTCTCAGCGCAGTCGTCGACCTTGTCGACGGCGCTGACCCATTCGAGCTACGCCGCCGAGCACGACGAGGAATCAAACGAGCGTCTCGAATTTCTGGGCGACGCCGTCGTGAATCTGGTGGCCGCCGACGTCATCATGTCGACCTACGGCGAGTTCAACGAGGGCCAGTGCTCGCAGGTGCGCGCCCAGGTGGTCAATGAGGCCACCTTCGCCGAGGTGGCCACCGAACTCGGCATTTCCGAGCTCATGCGCCTCGGCAAGGGAGAAGACAAGTCGGGTGGGCGCCAACGCGCCGCCCTGCAGGCGGACGCCTTCGAGGCGGTTATCGCCGCCATTTACATCGACCGCGGATTTGATGAGGCCTACGAATTCGTGGCCGATCTTCTCGTCCCGCGCATTTCTCTGGCCGCCACGGACCCTTCCGGTGGCGACCCCAAGACGCGACTCATCCAGTGGGCGGAGGCCGAAGGCCTCCCCGCCCCGGTGTACGTCGCCGTGGCGCACGGTCCCGTGCACGCCACCACTTTCGAGGTCACCGTGTCGGTGGGGGAACGCGTGAGCGCCACCGGCCGGGGATCGACGAAGCGAGCGGCCGAATCGGCCGCCGCGGCCGCCGCATGGAGGAGCCGAACATGATGGAATTAGCCGAAGTCGAAGTCATTCGATCAGTCATCTCGAGGGACCTGGTCGGAAAGAAACTAAAGACCCTGACCCTCACGACGGGGGCCGTGTGCGCCAAGCACAAGTCCTCGAAGGAGTTCCGCGCCTTGGCGGAAGGCCGCACCGTCAAGACCGTGCATCGCCTCGGCCGTCAACTCATCATCACCCTCGACAGCGGGTCGGCCCTCGTGGTGGCCCTCGGGGCGAGCAACTCGGTGACGCGCGCCGCGAACGCCAAGGTGGTCAAGCCCAAGCACACCCACGCCATCATCACCCCGACGGCGGGCTCCGAGTGGCGCATTGCCGACCCGGACGACACGCTGCAGATGTGGGTGGCCGAGCCCTTGGCCGCCGGCACCTCGGCCGATTTGCCGCGCCTCGCCTCGTTCATCTTGGGGGGAGACGGACTGACGCTACGTCGCAGCTACCCGTCGCTGGCCTCATCCGCCGTTGACATTTCGGTCGACCAAGTGGGCTCCGACCTCTTCGCCGCCACGATGAAGGCCGCGGACGCTCCGGTGGCCGTCGCGCTCGCTGACGAACGCCTCTACGCCGGACTCGGCCCCATTTCCATTGACGAGACCCTGTATTCATCGGCCCTTCGCCCTGATCGCAACTCCGCCGGCCTCTCGTCCATCGAGCTTCGTCGCCTGCACCGCACCCTGACGGAAATCGTGGCCGAGTCGATCAAGCAAGGTGGCACCAGCCTCGAGGGGGGCTTTCGTGACCCCGACGGCAAGCTGGGCAGTTTCCAGAGCCAGCTGCAAGTCACCGGCCGTGTGGGCCTGCCCTGCGCCCAATGCCGTTTCCCGCTGGTGAGCGAAAAGGTCGGCGGCAGCGCACACGTGTTCTGCGCCAAGTGCCAGGCCTAGGGCGCCCTTAGAGGGGTCGTTTCAAAACGGGTAGCCTCGCTCCCATGTTTCTGAAGCGGCTTACCATGAAGGGCTTCAAGTCCTTCGCCGACGCCACCGTTCTGGAGTTTGAGCAGGGAGTGACCGCCGTCGTCGGTCCGAACGGCTCGGGCAAGTCGAACGTCGTCGATGCAGTGTCTTGGGTTTTAGGTGCACAAAGCACCCGCGCGATGCGCAGCGCGAAGATGGAAGACGTCATCTTCGTCGGCACGAGTTCACGGCCGGCTCTCGGCCGCGCCGAAGTCGCCCTCACCTTGGACAATGCCTCGGGCAAGTTGCCCATCGACGGCGCGGAAGTCACCATTAGTCGCACCCTGTTTCGTAACGGTGACTCCGAATACGCCATCAACGGCCAGCCCTGCCGCTTACTCGACATTCAAGAACTGCTGAGCGACTCGGGTGTCGGCCGACACCAGCACATGATCATCGGCCAGGGTCAGCTCGACTCCATCTTGAACAGCCGCCCCGAAGATCGCCGCGCGGTCATCGAAGAAGCCGCGGGTGTCCTCAAGCACCGTCGTCGCAAGGAGCGCGCGGAGCGTCGCCTCGCCACCACCGCCGAAAACCTGGAGCGTCTCGGTGACCTCGTGCGTGAGGTGCGTCGTCAAATGCGTCCGCTCGAGCGTCAAGCCGCCGCCGCGCGCAGTTACACCGACGTCGAGAGCGATCTACAGGCGGTGCGCTGCGCGCTGTTCTCCAGTCGTCGACACGCCTACGAAGCCCGCAAGAGCGAACTCGAAGCCACCTTGCAGGGCGGCGCCACGGCCGAGCGCGAAAAGCGCCACGAACTGGTGCTGCTCGATGCGCAGGCCACTCGCGCCGCCGCCGAAATGGCATCGCGACGTGAAGAGATTCTCGCGTCCACCTTGGGCCAATTACAGGGTCTCGGGGAACGCGCGCGCGGATTGGCCTCGGTCATCATCGAGCGCCGCCGCCGCCTTCGTGAAGCGCTCGACGCGTCCTTCGACGAAAACGTCATCGCCACGCTGGAAGGTGAAGCCGCACGCCTGGTCGCCGAGCAGGCGGACATTGACGCCGACGAACTCACCCTCGAACCCCAGCGCGTCCAGCTCGCCGAGCGCGAGCAGGAGTTCACCCTCGCGAGTGAGCAATACGACGCGACCTGGTCGGTGGCCTCGGCCTCGAACCCGGTGCACGACCTTGAGGCCGCCAAGGCGCAGATCGCCACCTTGACGCGTTCACGCGACGCCGCGCAGGCCACCTTCCAGCGCGCCAGCACGCAACGCGACGACGCGCAGCGTCGTGAAGAAGAGACCTTGGGTCGTCGCGACCAGGCGCAAAGCCAGTTGGCCGACGCCGAGAACCTCCGCAGCGAGGCCGCCGCAACCCTCGCGAGTGCCGCCGAGCACGTGACCGTTAGCGAGTCCGCTCGTGAGGCCGCGAGCGCGGCTCTGCGTGACGTGACCGACGGCGCCGCGCGCGCCACGGCCCGCGCCGAAGCCCTCGCTCGTGCTCTCGAAGAACTCTCGGGTTCGGGCGGCCGCGCCATCGTCAGCGGTCTCGAGGGTGTCCTCGGTGCCTTCTTGGATCTCGTCGACGTTGACGGCGGCTGGGAACGCGCCGTCGAGTCCGCCGCCGACGTCGCCATGGGTGCCGTCGTGGTCGACGGTCGCACCTCGGCACGCGCCGCGCTGCAGGCCCTGCGCGACAAGGGTGGCCTCGGCCTCATCTTGCCGGCGCCGACCTCGTCCTTGGCGCCCATCGCGGCGCCCGCGGGCACCGTCTTGCTGCGCGACCACGTGCGTCCGCGCAGCTCGGCGTCCTCGCACTTCACCGGCGTTCTCGACGCACTCTTTGGTCGCACCGTGGTCGCCGAGAACTGGGAGAGCGCCATTGACGTGGCGGTCGCCCACCCCGAACTCGTCGTCGTGACGCGTGACGGTGACCGCTTCGCGGGTAACGGCTGGCGCGTGGCGTCGGGCCGAGCGCTCGTGACGCGCAGCTCCGTCGAAGAGGCCGACGCGGCCGCCACCGATGCTCAGGCCAAGGTGGCTCCCGCCACCGAGGCGCTGCGCGCGGCGGACCAGGCCCTGCGTGCGGCTCGTGAGGCTCACCAGGCCGCCCAACTCGCGCAGGTGAAGACCACCAATGAGGTGGAGCGACTTCGCCGTGAACTGTCACGCAGCGAAGCTGACCTCGTCGAAATCGCGGCCACCTTGGAGAAGTTCCGTGCCCAGGTCGCCGAATCGGACGCGGCCGTGGCCCAGCTCAACGAGGAACTCACCACCGAGACGGCTCGGCTCCCGCAACTCGAAGCCGCCGCGGCCGACGCCGACCAGCGCGCCAAGTGGGCGGACGAAGCCAAGGCCACGCTCGATGCCAAGCGCGAATCGGTGGCCGAACTTCGTCGCGACATCGCGCGTCTCGAGTCGTCGCTTACCACGCGTCGCCAGGTCAACAAGGATCGTCTCGCCGAGGTGGAGCGCCGTCTGGCGGGTCACGCGGCCGAGCGCGAAGTGGCCGCCGAGCGTCGCCGTCGTTTGGAATTCGAATTGGAAGCTCTCGGTCGCCTCGAGCAGATCGTGGAGATTGCCGCCGAGGACGTGCGTACCAACCAGGCCGCCCTCGAATCGACGTATCGCGAGCAACTCGAAGCCAGCCGCGCGAGCGCCGAGCGTCTCGAAGAAATTCGTCGCCGTCGCGCCACGGTGGACGCCGAACTCACCGAACTCACCGAATCCACTCGCCGCGCCGACATCGAGCTCGCCGAGCTCACGGTCAAGCTCTCGGGCCTCGCTGAAGCGGTGCAGCGCGACCTTCACGGTGATTGGGAAATTCTCGACGAGCCGGTGGAACTTGAGCTGCCCGAGGGCGTGACTTTGGAACAGCGTCTCGCCGAACTCGAGGCGCGCCTGAGCTCGCTCGGTCCGATCAACCCCTTGGCCCTCGAAGAGCTCACTGCTCTCGAGGAGCGTTACAAGGACCTCGATGCGCAAGTCGCCGACGTGCGACACGCACGTCGAGAATTGCAAGAAGCCATTCGTGCGCTCGACGACGAGATCATGCAGACCTTCACCTCGGCCTTCGCCGACGTGAACGAACACTTCTCCGCCTTGATCGCCATGCTCTTCCCGGGTGGCCAGGGACGTCTGTCGCTCACCGAGCCCGATGACCCGCTGAACACCGGCGTGGAGATCGAAGTTCGGCCGATGGGACGAAATGTCCGCCGCGTGAGCCTGCTCTCCGGTGGTGAGCGCTCCATGGCGGCCTTGGCCTTCCTCTTCTCGACCTTCCGCTCGCGCCCCTCGCCGTTCTACATGATGGACGAGGTCGAAGCGGCTCTCGACGACGTGAACCTCCAGCGTTTCTTGTCCCTCGTGGCCGAGTTCCGCGACGAGGCGCAGCTACTCATCGTGACGCACCAAAAGCGCACGATGGAAGCCGCCGACGCCCTCTACGGCGTGACCATGGTGCCCGGGGGCTCCTCCAAGGTGGTCTCCCAGCGCGTCACCGGCAAGTTGCAGGCGGGTAGCGAGTGATCGTCGCCCTCGTTGCCGCGCTCGTCGTGATCGCGGTGGCGGTGGTGCTGGTGCAGCGTCGCCGACGTCGCCGTCGCGTTCGATTCATTCCCGTCGCCCCGCCGGTGGCGGCCGCCGAGATATTGGTGGCCGAGCCGGTCGCCATGCCCGACGTCGCGGCGGTGGAAGCCGCCACCCTCGCGGGCCGTCTCGGTAACGCTCGCGGCGCGTTCGCGCGCCTGCGCGGGGCGGAAGCCGACGCGGCGGTGCGTGACGTAGTAGAAGAAGTGCTGCTGCGCTCCGATGTGGGCGTCACCACGACCACCCGTCTGCTCGACGAGTTGTCGACGGCGGGCAGTGGGGGATCTCTCGTGAGTGCGCTGCGCGACCGGTTGCTCGCGTCGTTCGTGAGCGCCGATCGATCGCTTGCCACCTCGGTGGACGCAGGTCGCGTGCCCGTGTGGCTCTTCGTCGGCGTCAATGGCGTCGGCAAAACCACGACCATCGGCAAGCTGGCCTCGCGCGAAGTGGCCGCCGGTCAGCGCGTGGTGATGGCCGCCGGTGACACCTTTCGCGCCGCCGCGGCCGACCAGCTCGAGATGTGGTCACAGCGCACCGGCGCGGACATCGTGCGCGGAGCGGAAGGCTCTGACCCCAGTTCGGTGATTCACGACGCCATTGAGCGAGCCGCGGCCAGGGGAAGCTCCTTGGTGTTGGCCGACACGGCCGGTCGCCTGCACACCAACAACAACTTGCTCGACGAATTGTCCAAGGTGCGCCGCGTGGCCGACCGCGGTCCGGGCCAGGTCACCGAAACCATCTTGGTGGTGGACGCGACCACGGGACAAAACGCCCTGAGCCAGGCGCGCCAGTTCATGGCGGCCGCATCGGTGACCGGCGTGGCGCTCACCAAATTGGACGGCACCGCTCGTGGCGGCATTGTGGTGGCCATCGAGAGTGAACTGGGCATTCCGGTGAAACTCATCGGCGTGGGGGAGAGCGCGGCTGATCTGTTGCCCTTTGACCCCGTCGAGTTCGTCGACGCCCTTCTCGCCCCCTAGCGGTAGCCTGACGCCACCATGTTTGACGCCCTTTCCGACCGCCTTGACGCCGTCACCAAATCGCTGCGCTCGAAGGGTCGCCTTACCGAGCGCGACATTGACGACGCCCTGGGTGAGGTTCGTACCGCTCTTTTAGAGGCGGACGTTGAACTCACGGTCGTTCGCGCCTTTATCGACGCGGTCCGAGGTCGCCTCACCGGAGCCTCCGTCAGCCAAGCGCTGAGTCCCGGCCAGCAAGTCGTCAAGGCCGTTCACGAACAACTCGTCGAGATGCTCGGTGGCGAGACCCTCAAGGTCACCTACGCCACCCATCC
>CAISIU010000002.1 GCA_903885505.1 uncultured Actinomycetes bacterium
GACGCACGTTCGCATTTCTCCGAGAAACGTCATCGTCATGTGGATCAATTACGCCGGCGGCGTCGGCACCATGAACTCCGTGGGACAACTCGTCGGATCAGGTCCGGCGGCGGTTTTTCAGAACGGCAAAGAGATTGCCGGTAGTTGGACCCGCAGCGCCATCAACCGCCCCACGATTTATCGAAACGCCAGGGGCAAAGTTATTTCGATGTTGCCCGGTCAGACCTGGGTTGTGCTGCCCGCTCTCGGCGAGAAGATGCCCGTTACGCCCTAGGGCACGTGCCAATAGGTGCGGGCTGGTTTAGGCCCAGCTCACTCGCGACAGGTGCGAGAACGAACAGAGGTAGAGATCGCCGTTATCTCCCGGCGCCCCGAAGAGCACTGACTGCACGTTGCTCTCGCTGTGATGTCGCGACAATTCCTCGCCACTACGCGAATCGAGAATGACGACGTCATCGTGGCCGGCCTCTACGTGCCAGTCATTCATCACGAGTAGGTCGCCGTTATTCAGCACCATGGGATGACACGCGTGATTGAGCGGACGCGACCAGAGCATCTCGCCACGGTCATAGTTGAACGCGGTCACGACGCCATTGCCACTGTCGTAACCCACCACTAACTGGTGCCGCGGAATAACGGCCGGCGGATTCGCCACCAAACCTCGGGGCTGGTTATTCACGAGATAACGAGTGACTGTTCCGTCGTCCAGAGAGACCGACACCACTTCTTGACCCGCGGTGGCCACGCCCTTGCCCAGAAGCGAGCCGTCATAACGTTCGCTGCCGGCGCCATTGGTCAAGAACCAGGCACGTCCGTCCGCGATCACCGCATCCCAGCCGTACCCGCCACCTTCACGCCGGTAGGGCACCGACATCTTTTCAACAAAACCGTCCTCGGTCAGCGACCAGACCCAGAGGTGCTCCACACCCACGACGATGACATCGTTGCCGTGGGCGCTCAGTCGTGCGACCGAGCCCTCTGGCATGGTGACCGACGCCACCGTGGCCAAGGTGTGTGGATCAAGTGCCAGCAACTCGCAACTGTCCGCGGTCCACGTCACGTCCTCGCCCGGTCGTGCTCCGCCAAAATCCTTCGTGATGAGATAGCCATTATCGAGTTCGACAAATGAGTTGTAGGGACGCTCGCGTGGCAGCTCTCGCATTTCCACGATGTCCAAATCTGGCGACAGTCGATGAGCGTGTCGCCCGAAGACCACGACGAGGTCCCCGGAACGAATGACGGCCCCGCCTCCAGGCCACACGGGTCCTCCCGCCAGGTCGGGCAATCGACGACGGACGTCCAGCGTCAGCGGATCGAATTCCTCGACGAAAGCAGCGGCGCCATCACCGGCACTGTGACCAATGAGGTAGTAGCGATTCGATGACGCGACCACCATGGTCGCGGCAATAACCAGACGCGATGTGACGACGGGGCCCCCATTGAGGTCCCAGTGACGATGGTCACTCGCGTGGCGCGTCGGCCCACCATCCTCGGCCGACCACATGCTTAACGATCGCCGCCGACGGATTCGCCGGTGTTGTCGCCATACCCATCGCCAGTGCCGTAGTTGTCATCTCCGCCGTCATTGGTAGAGGGCGAAGTGGTGGGTGGCGTCGTTGGAATGGTCGTACGGGGCGTCGTGGGTGTCGAGCGAGGCCGCGAGGGCGCGGGGGTGGTGACCGGTGTCACGGGCGTCGTGGGTGCCGAGGGGGTAGATGTGGGCACTGTCGTGCTGGACGTGACGCTGGCCGACGAGGTGGCGGGCGACTGATGTCCAATCGTGAGCGCTGCTCCCGTCGTGGCGGTAACGGCGATGGTGCCCGCAATGAGCCAACTGGCAATTCCGTGACGTGTCATGCCATCAGATTAAGGAAGGGGAAGGAGACATTCCAGTCGACCGCTATGACGATTGTGTTAATCGCGTAAGAAGTCGTTAAGACGTGCGAGGCGCTCGTGCAGTAGAGCCGTGAATTGAGCTCGATCGACCGACGCACCCACTCGATGGTTCGACTGCCGGTCGACCCCGCGACGATCAAAAATGGTCATGCCGCGCGCGAAGTCACCGCCGCATTCGACATCCACACCCGCCACCTCACAGGTGATGGCTCCGGGCGCGATCACTTCGTAGACCGCGAGGGCGTCGTGCATGATGGTGTGGCGCACACCGGTGACCGATTCGTAAAAGTTGGCGTAGGGGCGCAGCATGCCGGCAAGGCGATCACCGAGCTCGGTCCCCCAGCTCCCGAAGACATCGATGTCGTGATCATCGAGCCACACCTGGTGCGTGACGTCGAGTGGGAGCCACGTGACCGGCCACTGCTGCGCCGCGACGACCGCGGCAGCCTCGGGGTCGGCCCAGACGTTGAATTCCGCGACCGCCGTGACGTTGCCCATGAATGATGCGCCACCCATGATCACGACACGCTCGAGCTTCGCCACCGTGTCAGGTCGGCGGCGTACCAACTCGGCCAGATTGGTCAACGGACCAATCGCGATCAACGTCAGAGGACCCTCATCAGCCAAGTCGCTAATGAGGTCGACGGCGTCACGAGCATCGGTGGCGATCGTGGGTTCGTCCCACAACAAGTCGCCCAAGCCATCGTCGCC
>CAISIU010000003.1 GCA_903885505.1 uncultured Actinomycetes bacterium
GCGGGATTGACCTTCGTGGCCGTCGGATACGGCGATCTAGAACCCGATTTGAGTGCGGGGCACTCCAGCCCCTAAGATAAACAGTCCGTCGCGGGGAACCGTGACCCTGATTCGAAATTTGAGATTGAGGAACAGCGATGCGCACCTACTCACCGAAGCTGTCGGAGATTACGCACACGTGGCACGTGATTGACGCTGAGGGCCTCGTGCTCGGCCGCGTCGCGACCGAAGCCGCCCGTTTGCTGCGTGGCAAGCACAAGCCCATCTTCACGCCGCACATTGACACCGGTGACTTCGTCATCATCGTGAATGCCGACAAGGTCGTGCTGACCAGCAACAAGGCCGAGCAGAAGCGTTACTACCGTCACTCCGGTTACCCGGGCGGAATCCGCTCGACCAGTTGGGCTGACCTCCTCGCGAAGAACCCCATCACGCTGGTCTCGAACGCGGTCAAGGGCATGATCCCCCACACCCGTCTCGGCCGTGCGCAGTTTGGCAAGCTCTTCATCTACACCGGCCCCACGCACCCGCACGCGGCCCAGCAACCTCAGCAGTTCGACACCTCGGCCATTCGCCGCGGTTAAGGAGACACGATGACGTCGACCACTCAGACCACCGGCCGCCGCAAGGAAGCCGTCGCGCGCGTTCGCTTGCGCCCGGGCACCGGCACCATCACGATCAACGGTCGTGCGCTGGACAACTACTTCACCTCGGCCGCTCACCGTCAGATGCTTACCGAGCCGCTGCGTCTCACCGCGACCGAAGAGACCTACGACATCGACGCCACCATCGCCGGTGGCGGTGTGGCTGGCCAGGCCGGCGCGCTGCGTCTCGGCATTGCCCGTTCGCTGATCGAGCTCGACGAGAACCTTCGCGCCACCTTGAAGAAGGCTGGCCTCCTCACGCGTGACGCGCGTAAGAAGGAGACCAAGAAGTACGGTCTCAAGAAGGCCCGTAAGGCGCCTCAGTACTCGAAGCGATAGGCCTCACCCGTGTTTTTCGGCACGGATGGAATCCGTGGCCGTGCGGGTAGCGACATCACGCCACAGCTGGCGTATCGACTCGGCTATGCCGTGGCGAACGTGTTCTCAGCACCGGTCTTCGTCGGTTACGACACTCGAGAGAGTTCGCCCGAACTGTCACGTGCCGTCATCGCCGGACTCACTGACGGCGGCGCCACCGCTATCAATCTCGGCGTGATCGCCACGCCCGCCGTGGCGGTCATCGCGGAAGAACGCGCGGGTGTCGGCATCATTGTCTCGGCCTCGCACAACCCCTGGGAAGACAACGGACTCAAAGTCCTCGGCTACGGCGGTGGGAAGTTAGACCACGACACCGAGACCGCCGTGTCGGCCGCGCTCGACCTCGCACCCTCTCACGATGGTCCTTTTGCCGAGGTCACCATTGACGAGAGCGGCGCCACGCAATACGCCGAGCGTCTCGTCTCTCTCTTTGCCGACAATGCCCTCTCGTCACTTCACCTCGTCGTTGACTGCGCCAATGGCGCCGGTGGCCGCTCCGCCCCCGACGTGCTGCGTGCGCTGGGGGCCACCGTCACCGTCCTGCACAACGACCCCACGGGTCGCAACATCAATGACGAGTGTGGTTCCACACACCCCGAATCCTTAGTCGCGACAGTCGTCGAGCTCGGAGCTGATCTCGGCATCGCGCTCGATGGAGATGCTGATCGATTGATTGCGGTCGATGCCGATGGCATCGTGCGCGACGGTGATGACCTTCTGGCCGTTTTCGCCACCGACTTCGCGCAGCGCGGGGTGGCCCTGTCGGGAGTGGTGCTCACCACCATGAGCAACTGGGGCGTGCGCCGCGCACTCGAAGCGCAGGGACTCGACGTGGTGGAGACCGACGTAGGTGACCGTCACGTGCTCTTCGCGATGGAAGAACGCGGCTGGCCGCTCGGCGGCGAGCAATCGGGCCACCTCATCTTCGCGGACTACTCACCGACGGGTGATGGTCTCTTGACGGGTCTGTTGTTGGCGGAACTCGTCGTTCGTCGCGGCCCCCTTCACCTCTTGGCCGATGGTTCCTGGCACCGCGTCCCGCAGCGACTCGTGAATGTCCCGAAGGATCTCTATAACGACGATGCCACGCAGGCATTGTTGAACGACGAACTTCAACGCTTCTCGGTGCGCGCCGAGGACGTGCGCATCATTATTCGTCCCTCGGGCACCGAACCGGTGGTGCGCGTGATGATCGAGACGGATAGTGCGCAGCTCGTCGAGAGTTTCTGCGAAAAACTGCTCGAGATTCATAGCCCCGCCTAAATCACCGCCCCTCGGTAGAATGGGGATATGTGCGGCATTATTGGTGTCGTCGGTGCCGTCGATGCTTTGCCGGTGCTCCTCGACGGACTTCGTCGCCTGGAGTATCGCGGGTATGACTCGGCCGGCGTCGCTCTCCTCGACGGTGACCACCTCTGGCGGGCTCGTTCCGCCGACGGCGTGGAATCAGTCCAAGACCTCGTCGCCAAGTGTGAGGTGGCTCCCGCGGCCTGCGCCACCGGCATTGGTCACACTCGCTGGGCCACCCACGGAGCGCCGGGCGAACACAACGCCCACCCCCACGTGGACTGTGCGGCTGGCCTGGCCCTGATCCACAACGGCATTATCGAAAACCATCACGAACTCGGCGAGGAACTGCGCGAGCGTGGTCACGTCTTTACCTCCGCCACCGACACTGAAGTTCTGGTGCACCGCATTGAAGAATTCCGTCGCGAGGGTCACAGCCTCACCGAGGCGGTGCGTCACACCTTGAACGAGGTGCGCGGCGCTTTTGCCGTCGCGGTCGTCGACGCGAATGAACCGGGCGTCATTGTCGCGGCTCGTCGCGTGTCCCCGTTGATCGTGGGTCTGTCCGAGGGTGCGACCTACCTAGCGTCTGACATCCCCGCCATCATGGATAAGGCCACCAGCTTCTTCTCGGTGGACGACGACCAGTTGCTCACCTTGCGTGCCGAGGGCGTCACCGCGACGGACCTCGCGGGCAACCCCATTGAACTGTCACCCTTGATTATCGACTGGGACCTCGAAACGGCCCAGAAGTCGGGATACAGCGACTACATGACCAAGGAAATTCACGAACAGCCCGAAGCGGTTCGTGCCACCTTGCTCGATCACCTCGACAAGAAGGGTCAAATCACCTTCGACGAGATGCGCCTTAGCGATGACGCCCTGCGCGCCATCACCAAGGTCACCCTGGTTGGTTGCGGCTCGAGCTATCACACCGCCATGGTCGCCAAGTATGCGATTGAGGCCTGGGCGCGCATCTCGGTCGAGGTCGATATCGCCAGTGAGTTCCGCTACCGCAACCCGGTGGTCGATTCGTCGACCTTGGTGATTGGGGTCTCGCAGTCCGGCGAAACCATCGACACCATTCAGGCGCTGCGTGAAGCCAAGAGCCGTGGCGCCATCGTGGTCGCGGTGTCGAACATCGTGGATTCCTCCATGGCCCGCGAAGCCGACGCCGTCATCTACACCCGCGCCGGTCTCGAAATCTGCGTGGCCTCCACCAAGGCCGTCTTGGCCCAGGTGGCGGCCCTCGAAGTGTTGGCGCTGCGTCTCGCGCAGGTGCGCGGTGTGCTCGATGACGCCCGCGTCGCCGAACTATTTGGCCAACTCACCTCGACGCCCGCCCTTATCGCCGACGCGGTGGCTCGCGAGAAGGACGTGGCGGCGATCGCCACCGAACTGTCCGCTGCATCCACCTTTTTCTTCCTCGGACGCAACGTGGGTTTCCCCACCGCTCTCGAAGGGGCTCTCAAGCTCAAGGAAATCAGCTACCTGCACGCCGAGGGTTACCCCGC
>CAISIU010000004.1 GCA_903885505.1 uncultured Actinomycetes bacterium
AACATCGAGAGCGTGCGGTCTAGCCCCGGTGTCAGTTGGGGTCCACCGGTGGCCCACGGAGACGCTTTCGCGACCACCTGCGAAGACGCCGAGTGGGCGAACGTGGTTCGCGATGTCGATCAACGAGAGCATCGAATCGACGTGTCTCCCGGCGGTGCGGCCCTCTCCTTGGTGTCCTGGTTTGGCACCTCTCGTCTGCTGGCCAGTCAGGGAGGCGATTTGGCAGTCGTCACGGCCAAGGATTCGGCGCGAGGGGTGTCGGTCATCTCGGACGCGGGCGTGGTGACGCTCGAGGGGGCGATGACCTCGATCGAAGACGTGGCGATGGTCGCATCGAGCGTGGTGGTTGCCGGTCGACGACCCGAGCACAGCGACCGCATAGAACTCTTCCACGATCGATGGCAGGCAGTGGCGTGCGGAGAAGAAGTGAGCGACCGCACTCTGACAGCATCGTGGCGCCTCGGAGCATCGGCCGTGCCGTACGTGTGGTGGGGTGCGGACCACCCGTCCACCATCGTCATTGATATCCACGGGGGCCCGACGGGAGAAGCGGGCCTTCGCTGGAGCGCGTCAATTTCTCGGTGGCGAGCCACGGGCTTCGCCGTCGCCTCGGTGGACTATCGCGGATCGACGAGCTACGGACGGTCGTATCGACGTGCACTGAACGGTGGCTGGGGTCAACTCGACGTGGACGATGCCGCCTCAGTTATTTCCGAACTCGCGACCGAGTTCCCCTCGGCGCGCATCGTGGTCGCGGGAAATAGTGCGGGTGGTTTGACCGCGCTTCGGGTGGCCGCGTTGCCTGGCGTCTGGGGCGCCATGGTGCATTACCCCGTGACGGATGCGGCCACCATCATTGCCATGTCACATGAATTCGAAGCGGGGTACAACGACATCCTGTTTGGCACGTCGGACCCGAGTCAGCTGCAGGATCGTCGCATTGCGGTGGAAGACCTGCGACGCGTTTTTGTGACGCACGGGGTGGAGGACTCAGTGGTGCCCATCGCGGGAACCCGCGCCTTCGTTCGTGACGCACGTGCCCGGGGCGTCGACATTGCCTACATCGAAATTCCCGGCGAGGGGCACGGTTATCGCCGCGCTGAGTCGCTGGCGCTGGTGGCGGCCGCGGAAGAACGCTTCTTGCTAAATCAGTGAGTTGTTCTGGTAAATGCGAATTCGATAACGGGTATCGCTGCCGGTTGATTCAATCGTGACGCCGTAGACCCAGTAGAACGAGTCGGACCCCGCCGTCTGAAACAACACTTGCTGGCCGTGATGCCCGCCCGCGGAGTGGCCGGAAGAAAAGAGTTTCCAGCCCAAGGCGACGACGTGAGTCTGGTAGTAGGCAATGATGTCGGCGCTAGAGCTGCTCGTTCGATAATCGAGGTAGCAGTCGTAATCCCCAGCGCCTTGGTTCACAATTTTGTGGGCCGTGAGGTGCGCGGTGACCGGAACAATCAGGGCGTCGCGAATGTCCGACGGAGGCGAACCAGCCGACGAGCAACCGTCGGTCAAGGTGAGATCACGAGAGGTGTCGAGTCCGCCCACGACGGCCACGGTGGTCGTGGTGACGGTTGAGGTGCTGGTGACCGCGTTGATGACCATGAAAATCGCCAAGGTTGACAAGGCGACGATGAGGACGGTGGCGGCGGGCCAGATGCTGGTGCGGTGCGACGGGGCGCTCATGAGTTCCACCCTAAGTGGTCGATGGGTCCGTGCCCGTGGCCGAGGTGCCACTCGGCACCCCCGCGAAGCGCCCGGAGAACAAAGTCTTTGGCGGTAGTCACCGCCGAGGGCACATCGAGGCCCAACGCGACGTTGGCCGCGATGGCAGCGGCGAGCGAGCAGCCGGTTCCATGGTCATTGCTCGTGACGACGCGTGGTGCGTCGAAAATCTCGTACCCGTCAGGTCCGACCAGCACGTCGGGCGCACGCAAACTGGTGGCCCCCGCTTCTAGGTAGTGGCCACCTTTGACCAGCACCCACTGTGCGCCCATCGACTGAATGAGGCGTCCGGCCGACACCATGTCGTCAATGCTGCTGATGTCAGAAACGTCGCTACCAACAAGGACTGCGGTCTCGCGGAGATTGGGCGTCGCCACCAGGGCGTAGGGGAGTAGTTCGCGACGGTAGGCCTCGGGTCCGCCCTCTTCCATCAAGGCGTGGCCAGTCGATGAGACCAGTACCGGGTCAACCACCAAGTTGGGCAGTCGCCCGTCACGAGCGAGTTCGGCAACCGCCGAGATGGTGTGTGGTCGCGCTAGCATGCCCGTTTTGACCGCACGGAGGGTGAGGTCATCGGTGACCATACGAATCTGTTCCCGCACCATTTCGGCCTCGAGGGCACAAACGGCGGACACGCCCATGGTGTTTTGCGCCGTGACCGCCGTGACCGCGGTGGCGCCATGAACCTGAAACGCGGCGAAGGTTCGAAGATCGGCGTGGATGCCGGCTCCACCGCTGGAATCCGTGCCCGCAATGGTCATCACGCAGGTTGGTTGCACGTGTCCACCCTACCCACGCCTCGGTAGGGTGGACACGTGAGTGGACTGGTTGTCGGGTCGATTGCGTCTTCGTCGCGCTTGGTCATGGGTACGGGCGCCATGAGGTCCATGGACCTGCTGCGAGACGCACTGGTGGCGTCGAAGTCCACCGTGGCCACCGTGGCGGTTCGACGTGTGGACAAAGACGTGTCGGGGTCTATCTACGACCTCTTGGTGGAGCTGGGCTTTGATTTGTTGCCCAACACGGCGGGCTGTTTCAGCGCTGACGAAGCCGTCCACATCGCGCAGTTGTCGAGGGAAGCCTTCGGCACCTCAGCTATCAAACTGGAAGTCATTGGGGACGAAGACACGTTGCTGCCCGATCCCGTCGGCACGGTGGAAGCGGCTCGGCGCCTTGCGGACGATGGATTTGAGGTGTGGGCGTACACCACCGACGATCTCTCGACGGCTCTGCGGCTCGCGGACGCGGGCTGCGCCGCCGTCATGCCTCTTGGTTCTCCCATCGGATCAGGGCTGGGAATATCGAACCCCCACGCCATCGCGCTTATCTGCGAGCGACTGTCTGTCCCGGTGCTGCTCGATGCGGGCATTGGGACCGCGTCTGACGCCGCGCTCGCCATGGAGCTGGGCTGCGCCGGAGTGTTGGCGGCCTCGGCGATCAACCGCGCCATTCGACCGGTCGACATGGCGTTGGCCATCGCGGGTGCGGTGGAGGCGGGCTTTCTGGCAAGGAATGCCGGACGTATTCCCGCTCGTTTGACGGCGGAAGCGTCGTCGCCGACTCTCGGCATGCCTCAAATGTGACCCCTTGTTAAATCCCATACGCGTAACTACACTTATGTGTCCTGTCCGAGCGTGCTCGGACCGCCTATGTCGGAGGCAGCAAGATGAAGATGGACTTTTCAGAAGGCTTTAGTGGCGCGACGGTGTGTCGCCTAACCGGAGTGACGTACCGTCAACTCGATTATTGGGCACGCACCGATCTGGTGACGCCCTCCATTGCCTCGGCGACGGGATCGGGCTCAAAGCGTCGCTACTCCTATCGCGACATCTTGGAAGTCAAGGTCGTCAAGTCCCTCCTCGACGCGGGCGTTGCGTTGGCGCGCGCCCGTCAAGCCGTGGATTGTCTGCGAGATGGCCTTGGCGTTGACCTCGCGACGGCGAGCTTGGTGCTGACGTCGAGCCAGTCAGTCTTGGCCGCGTCGAACGGCGAGCTTGTCGACCTCCTGCGCGGTGGTCAGGGCGTTTTTAATATCGTCCCGATGTCCAGCGTGGTCGCCGAAATCGACGGTCAACTCGTGACCGATGGCGATCTGACCGACGCGGTTCGCAGCGCCTAAAAAGGTGACCGCGCCTCAGGCGCGCATCGCCGGAATGACGGCTCATCGCCCATAAGGTTTACTCCCGTGAGCGACGACCGCAAGCCTTATCTGTACGACCTGCACGTGGAATTGGGGGCGAAGATCGTTCCCTTCGGCGGCTGGGCGATGCCTCTGCAATACGAGAGTGGCACGGTGGCTGAACACTTGGCGTGTCGCAGCGATGCCGTGGTCTTTGACGTCTCACACCTCGGCACTGTGCGCCTGGCAGGTCCCGAGGCCTTTGATCAGTTACAGCACGCGCTGACGAATGACCTTCGCAAAATCGAGCCTGGTCGCGCTCAGTACACCCACCTGTGCAACGAGCGCGGGGGAGTGATTGACGACATCATCGTGTGGTGGGTGAGCGAGGACGAATTCGACGTCATGCCGAACGCCTCGAACACCTCTGGCGTGCTGTCCGCCATCCCCGGCGTCGACGTCACGGACACGCGCTGCGTGCTCGCGATTCAAGGGCCCGCCGCGCGCGCGAAGATTGCCGCGGTGAATAGTGAGTTCGCGGCCGTGCCGCGTTTTTGCGTGCGGCAGGTTCGCTGGCGTGGCCACGATCTTCGCATTGCGGGAACCGGTTACACCGGCGAAGACGGCATCGAAATCTCCGTGCCCAATGAGGGGGCCGAGGACTTGCTTCGCGAAATCGTGGCGGCGGGCATCACGCCGGCCGGTCTCGGCGCGCGCGACACCTTGCGGCTTGAAGCCGCACTGCCCCTTCACGGACATGAACTGTCTCCCGAGATCACGACGCTCGAAGCTCGCCTCGGCTGGGTGGTGGGCTGGAAGAAAGATGACTTTCGTGGCAAGGCCGAACTGGAGGCCGAAAAGGCCGCCGGTAGCTCGCGCTTGCTGTTTGGCGTGGCGACCGACACTCGTCAGCCGCTTCGTGACGGCGCGACTGTTCACCGCCATGGCGAGCAGGTTGGCTTCTTGACGTCGGGAAACTTCTCGCCCGTTCTCGGTCACGGCATTGGCCTCGGACTTGGCGACCCGTCATTGTCCGACGGTGACGAAGTCACCATTTCACTTCGCGGACGCGACGTACCCGCGCGCATCGTTTCTCTTCCCTTTGTTCGAAAGGCGTCATAGTGGCCAATTACCTGCCTCATACCGAATCTGAAGTCAACGAGATGCTGGCCTTCCTGGGCATGAAGACCTTGGACGACTTATTCGCCCACATTCCCGAGTCACTGCGCATCGCCGGTGGACTCAACATGGCCCCGGGCCGCAGTGAGCCCGATGTCGCCGACCAGATTGCTCACTACACCTCGCGAAACAAGTCCACCAATGACCTGGTGTGCTTCGCCGGTGGGGGAGCGTACGACCACGAAGTTCCGTCAGTGGTGCGTGCCCTCGCGTCGCGCAGTGAATTCGTGACGGCCTACACGCCCTATCAGCCCGAAGTCGCCCAGGGAGTTCTGCAGGCAATTTTCGAATACCAAACGATGATTGCCCGCCTTAGTGGATTGCCCATCGCGAACGCGTCGCTGTATGACGCCGCCACGGCGCTGGTGGAGGCCGTGAACATGGCCGCGGGCGCGACGAAGCGATCCAAGCTCGTCATCTCGGCCGGCGTTCATCCGCACTGGCGACAAGTGGTCCGCACCTTCGCGCGCGGTACCGGTCACGAGTTGGTCATTGCGCCGTTGCGAGATGGTGTGACGGACTGGTCGGCCGTTAATTGCGACGATGCCGCCGCGGTCGTGGCGTCGTATCCGAACTACCTCGGCGTGATCGAGGACATGGCGGCCGCACGTCACGTCGCGACGGCCGCGGGAGCTTTGTTCGTGGTGGGAATTGATCCCGTGCTCGCGAGCGTCCTTAAGACCCCTGGTACCTGGGGCGCGGACATTGTGGTGGGCGAGGGGCAACCCTTTGGGACCGCCCTGTCGTACGGTGGGCCATACCTGGGTCTTTTTGCCTGCACGGAAGAGCAGATTCGTCGACTCCCTGGTCGCCTCGTCGGTGAGACCGTCGACGTGGATGGGCGTCGAGCCTTCGTGACGACCTTGCGTGCTCGCGAACAGGATATTCGTCGCGAAAAGGCGACGAGCAATGTGTGCACCAATCAAACCCTCATGGCGGTGGGAGCGGCCATTCAGCTCGGCTGGCTCGGCACCGAGGGTCTGCGAGAGGTCGCGGAGCGTTGTGTCGCGGGCGCGCATTACGCCGCGGACGTGTTGACCGCCATTGATGGTGTGTCTCTTGCCGCCGCGGCTCCCTTCGGACGTGAGTTCGCTCTTCGCCTACCCATCGAGGCGAGTGCGGCCATTGCCGCGCTAGCCGTCGACGGTATTTTGGCGGGCCTCAGCGTGGCGGCACTCGCCGGCGACGAGGACGCGGGCGTCGCGGATCCGCACCACGTTCTTCTTGTCTCCGTGACCGAAAAGCGAACCCGTCGCGAGATTGACGCCTTCGCTACTGCACTTGGAAAGTTGGTGAAGTAACCATGGCCTACGCCGCTCCGGGAAGTCGTGCCAAGTCCGCCCCCCTAATGGGCCGTGACACCGAGCCGACGATTTTTGAAATGTCCGTCGAGGGTCGCCGCGCTTACCAGCTGCGCACCACCGATATTGAGGTGAAGCCCATGGGCGCCTACCTGCCCGTCGAGCACCTGGCGACGCAGCCGGTGAAGCTGGCCTCAGTGTCCGAGCGCGACTTGGTGGCACACTTCACTCGACTGAGCCACCGTCAGTTTGCGGTGGACCTCGGCATGTACCCCCTGGGTAGCTGCACGATGAAGTACAACCCGAAGTTTTGCGACACCGTCGCGAACGAACCAGGACTCGCAAAGGTGCACCCCGGCACCCCCGCGCACCTCACGCAGGGGTGGCTGGAGATCTTTGTCGACCTGGAAAATCGCCTGTGCGAAATTACCGGGATGGCAGCGGCGACACTGCAGCCGGCTGCCGGTGCGGCGGGCGAGCTCACGGGCCTGTTGTTGATGCGTGCGTATCACGAAGCACGTGGCGATGCGCGTCGACGAGTGATTATTCCCGACTCAGCTCACGGCACCAATCCGGCATCGGTGACCTTGGGTGGCTACGAGGTCACCACGATTCCATCTGATGAGCGTGGACTTGTTGATGTGGAAGCGCTGAAGGGGGCCCTCGGCCCCGACGTGGCGGGCATCATGCTGACGAACCCGAACACGGTGGGCCTCTTTGAAGAAGAGATCGTCGAGATTGCGGGCCTCGTTCACGAGGTGGGCGGCCTTCTCTACTACGACGGTGCCAACCTCAACGCGATCTTGGGTGTCGTGCGTCCCGGTGACATGGGCTTTGACATCGTGCACATGAACTTGCACAAGACCTTCGCGACGCCTCACGGCGGCGGTGGACCCGGCGCGGGCCCCGTGGCGGTAGCTGCTCATCTCGCGGAATACCTACCTGGTCCTCGCGCCCAGCGCGCTGCTGATGGCAGTTTCGAATGGGTCACGCCCCACTCGTCTATCGGTCGCGTTCACGGCTGGCACGGCAACGCCCTGGTCTTGGCCCGCGCACTCGCTTACATCGAGGTGCACGGTGGGGAAGGCTTGACGGCAGTGGCGCACCACGCGGTTCTGAACGCCAACTGGCTAAAGCAGCGCGTCGCGGCAATCCTGCCAGCCGCCTATGACCGACCCTGCATGCACGAGGCCGTCTTGACGGCCACGTCGTGGAAGAAGGCGAATGATGTTCGCGCCCTCGACGTGGCGAAGCGACTGATGGAAGAAGGATTCCACGCACCGACGGTGTACTTCCCGCTCATCGTCGATGAGGCGTTGATGTTTGAGCCCACGGAAACCGAGAGCCTCCAGTCGCTGGAGTCGTTGGCCCAAGCCCTCGAGATCATTCACGCGGAAGCGCAGAGTGACCCGCAGTCCTTGCATGACGCTCCTCGAACCACCCCGGTGCGTCGTGTGGATGAGGCCCGTGCGGCGCGTCAGCTCATGGCCACCGAAGACGCGGCGGGACGCTAAATCTCGAACCGTCGATGTGGGGGAGTGGCTCCCCCACATCTAGGTCGATAATCCGACGGCGAAAGCCAGGGCACTGGCCAGCGCGGTCGCGACGACGACGGTGACGCTGCGCGCTCGTTGTCCGGCTCGCCAGTTGAGGTAGGGCAGGGCGATGGCCCCCGAGAAGGTCGTGTACCCGCCAAGAAGCCCAGTGGTCGCGAGGTTAAGGTGAGATCCGAGCCACCCATAGCCGTGTGATGCCACAACACCCACCGCGAAACACCCCGTGACGTTGACGAGAGCTGTCGCCACGTCACGAGCACGAGGGCGACGTCGGACAAAGAGCTCTTCCGCCCCGTAGCGAGCCACTGCGCCGATTCCTCCCGCCGCCGAGACGGTGAGGAGATGAAGGCCGCTCATGCGGGGACGCCTCGACGAGGGGCAGCCAACCGGCCACCGACGGCCGCTAGAGC
>CAISIU010000005.1 GCA_903885505.1 uncultured Actinomycetes bacterium
CGTCCGCCGACCTTGAAGGAAATCTGCGTCGAGTGCGAAATGCAAGAAGACCGCAAGGACGACAAGACGGGTATTTGCGACCAAGACGCCGACAACGTGTCGTGCCGCAAGCGTTGCGCCAAGGTGTCCGAAGCTCTTCGCTTCCGCAGTGAGCCCATGAGTTTGTCCGAGCCGCTGCGCGAAGACGGCGACGCCGAGCTCGGTGACGTCATCGAAGACCGTGGCGCCGAGTCACCCTTTGACGTGGCCGCCGTGTCGATGATGCCCGAGGCTATTGAGCGTTTGCTCGAGCCTCTCGATGACCGCGAGAAGGCGATTCTTCGCCGTCGCTTCGGTCTCGATGGTTCCGAAGGTCAGACCCTCGAAGTGGTGGGTGACGAGATGAACCTCACCCGTGAGCGCATTCGTCAGATCGAAGCGCGCGCGATGAGCAAGCTGCGCCACCCCTCGTCAGACACCGGCGCGCGCGACCTGCTCGGTTAAGCCGACGGCGGCGCGCTGCGTCGCCGTCTCAGCAGTGCCACGGCCGCAAGAGCCACGAGACCCACGATGAAGGGGGCCTTGGGGCGCTGACGCGTGCCGGGCCGCACCGGTTTCGCAAAGACCAAGGTGGGCCAGCCGCGCGCGTGCGCGATGGCGCGTAACTCGCGGTCGGGATTGACGGCGTAGGGGTGACCCACGGCTTCAAACATGGGGACGTCGGTTTCGCTATCGGAGTAGGCCGAGGACTCGGAGAGGTCGATGCCTCGTTCTTCCGCCAGCTCACGCATGGCAACAGCCTTGTTGGGACCCTGGCAAAAGAATTCCAGTTCGCCGGTGTAACAGTTGTCCTCGTCCACGAGGGCGCGACTGGCGATGGCACCGGTGGCCCCCACCAGGGTGGCGAAGGGCTCGACAATTTCCTCGGGCGAGGAACTCACGATCCACACCTCGTCACCCTGCGAGCGGTGAAAGTCGATCAGCTCCAGGGCCTCATCGAAGATGAGCGGTTCAATGACGTCGTGAATGGTGTCATCCACAATTTGGCGCACGTCATCGGCTGGCCACCCGGCGGAAATCTTGAGCATGTCGCGACGGATTTTTTCCATCTTGTTGTCGTCCGCCCCGAAACTCAAAAAGAGCAGTTGGCCCCAGATGGCTCGCGCGACGACGCGCTTGTTAATGAATCCGCGAGCACGCAGGGGACCCGAGAGGGCCACCACCGAGGGCTTGGCGATAATCGTCTTATCTAGATCGAAGAAGGCCGCCCGCATGAACGGAGGCTATCTCTCTACCTGCCGCAGAAGACGGCGGTGATGGCGTCGTGAAATTCACTCGAGGCGATGAGCATCACGTGGTCACCGGCCTGAAATGAGGTCTGGTTAGAAATAGTGACCACTTGGTCTTCGCGAACCAGAGCCACCACGCGAGCGCCGCGGGGCAGTTCCACCTCTTCGACCATGACACCGTCGAGAACCGGCGAGTCATCGTCGAGCGTGATCTCGAGCAGCGAGAGCTTCGCCTGGGCCAAGTCCATGAGCTTGATGACCGAGCCCACTTCGACGGCTTCTTCGACGTGCGACATGATGAGTGCCGGCGTCGACACGGCGGTGTCCACGCCCCACATTTCGTCAAACAGCCAGGCGTTCTTCGGGTGATTCACGCGCGCGATGGTGCGCGGCACGCCGAACTCCTGCTTGGCGAGCCAACTGAGCACGAGGTTGTCCTCGTCGTCGCCCGTGGCGGCAATGACGACGTCGGCGTCACGTAGGCCGACGCGACGCAGCGAGTTGACTTCGCAGGCGTCCATGACGTGCACGGACACGCCGGTGAGCGCCTGCTGGGCCTTCTCGGCGATGTCGGGACGCTGCTCGAGGAGTGACACCTCGTGGTGGCGAGTGGAGAGGTCTTGGGCCAGGGCGGTGCCCACGTTGCCGGCGCCGGCGATCACAATTTTCATCACGCACCTCGCAGGGACTGGTCGAGCGCCGCCACGCCGTCACGCGGCACCATGAAGTGCACGACGTCATCTTCTTGGGCGTAGAGGGCTTCGACGTCGAGACGGGGATTGCCGCCGCGCACCAGGCTGACGGCGCGGGCGCCCCCACCGAGTTCGAGGGAGGTGTACGCGCGACCGGCGAGGTGGTCGGGCAAGATGCGCTCGACGAGGTGCAAGGTGGCGGTGTCGTCGGTCCACGCGATGGAGTCGTCGTTCGGCACGATCCAGCGCTTGACCTGGCTGGTGGTCCACTGCACGGTGGGCACCGTCGGGATGCCGAGGCGCTTGTAGATCACGGCGCGCTGCGGGTCATAAATACGGGCCACCACATTACGGATGCCGTACTTTTCCATCGCGATGCGCGCGCAGAGAATGTTGGTGTTGTCGCCATTGGTCACGGCGGCGAAGGCATCCGCGTCGGAGGCCTGCGCGGCCATCAGCACTTCACGGTCAAAACCCGAGCCCACGATTTTCTGGCCGTTGAAGCCCGAACCGAGGCGGCGAAAGGCCTCACGGCTGCGGTCAATGACCACCACGTGGTGGCCATCTTCAGACAATTGCAGGGCGAGGTCAGAACCGACGCGCCCGCTTCCAATCACGACAATGTGCACGTCGCGACTCTACCTGTGAGCCCGTGTCGCTCCCTGACGCGTCAGATACCTATTCTTTAAGAGCACTAAGAAAAGGACCCGCATGACGCCTTCGTCGCCCACCCCGCGTCGCTCCAACGTTCTCATGACGTCGCACGCGAACGTCAGTTCTTTCTACCCCGAATCTCTCGGTTACCGGCTGAAGTCCTTCTTTCTGGGCAAGCCGTACGTCTCTGAGCAACTCGCCGGCGAGCGTCTCTCCAAGGTGGCCGCCCTCGGCGTGCTCTCCTCGGACTGCATCTCCTCCTCGGCCTACGGCACCGAGGAAATCCTCACCCAGCTCACCCCGGTGATTGGTCTGGCGGCCTTTTCGCTGCTGGTGCCCATTATGTTCGTGATCTTGGGCGTGCTGGTGCTGGTGGCGCTGTCGTATCTCGACGTGATCAAGCGATACGTGACGGCGGGCGGTTCGTATTCGGTGACCCGTGACAACTTTGGCCCGCGCGTGGCCCAGGTCGCGGCCGTCGCCCTGCTTATTGACTACATCGTCACCGTGGCGGTGCAGTGTTCGGCGGGAACCGCCACCTTGACCTCCGCCATTCCCGCCTTGGTGCCCTACACCGTGGAAATCACCGTGGGCGTCATCTTGCTCTTCCTCTACGGCAACTTGCGCGGTATTCGTGAAGCGGGCACCGCCTTCGCCTTGCCCACCTATTTATTTGTCTCCACCTTGTTCATCACCATCGCGGTGGGCATCTTCAAGGAGATTCAGGGCACCCTGCACACCATTCCCATTCCGCCACACGACGTCCTCGTGGGCGGAGCCCTGCCGACGAGTCACTCTCATGGCCTGCTCTACGGCGTGGCCTTCATCACCTTGCTGCGCGCCTACGCCAACGGCGGCTCGTCACTGACGGGACTCGAGGCCATCAGTAACGGCGTGCAGGCCTTCCGCCGTCCCGAGAGCCATAACGCTCGCATCGTCATGGTGATCATGGCCGGCATCCTCGGCACTTTGCTGCTGGGCGTGACCTTCCTGGCGCGCTGGACTCACGCGCTGCCCTACGAAAAGGGGACGCCCACCGTGTTGTCGCAAGAGGTGCTCGCCATCTTTGGTAGCCACGGCTTCGGACACATGTTCTATTACCTCGTACTGGCCGCCACCACCTTGATCTTGTTCACCGGCGGTAATACCAGCTTTAACGGCTTTCCCTACTTGGCCAACTACGTGGCCACCGACCAGTACCTGCCGCGCCAGCTCACCAAGCGCGGTCACCGCTTGGCCTTCTCGAACGGCATCATCGCGTTGGCCGCGGTGGCCTTGGTCTTGACGATCGCGTTTAACGCTCAGGTCAACGGCCTCATTGCCCTCTACGCCATTGGCGTGTTCACCGCCTTCACCATGGCCGGTGCCGGCATGACCAAGAAGCACCTCACCGAAAAGGGCAAGGGCTGGCGCCGTGGCGTCGCGGTCAACGCCGCCTCCGCGTCGGTGTCACTACTCATCGCCCTGGTCTTTGCCGTGGTGAAGTTCTCGGAGGGTGCCTGGGTGGTCGTCATCGCCGGCCCCATCATGTTCTGGTTACTGGTGCGACTGAATAAGCAGTACACCGCCGAAGACGTGGCCTTCACTGACCTCGAGCACCACCGCAGCTCGCAGTACTCCATTCACCGCGTGGTGGTCTTTGTCGACACCTACGACGTCGCCACCGAGCGTGCGCTGCAGTACGCGATGACCCTCACGGCCTCCTCAGTGCGCGCGGTGCACTTTGACATTGACCCGCGCGTGACCGCGATGTTGCTCGAGAAGTGGGGCGAAG
>CAISIU010000006.1 GCA_903885505.1 uncultured Actinomycetes bacterium
AAGATGACCGCGCGACCCGAGGTGTTGATGGCCGAGACGATCGCCTCATCGGGGCGGTGTCCCTTCTTAATGCTTTGACGAGCTCGCGTCACGATGAAGAGGGCGTAGTCAATGCCGACACCTAGGCCAATCAGTGAACCGAGAATCGGGGCGAAGCTCGCGATGCCGATGCCGTGGCTGAGCAAGATGGTGGCCGCGGAGGCAATGCCCAGCGAGAACACGGCGACACCCAGGGGCAGCAGCATGGCGAAGAACGAACCGAAGGCGAGCAGCAGCACCACGGCGGCGGCGATGATGCCGAACATTTCACCGGGCGAACCGCTCTTTTGGCCTTCTTGGCCGAAGGCGTTGCCACCGAACTGCACCTCGAGAGAAGACGAGCGAATCGTCGCACCCTTGGTGATGACCGCGGCAATCTGCTTCAGGGGAATCTTGTAGCCGGGCTTAAAGAAGCTCACCGTGGCGTATCCGATGGAGGAGTGGAGGCGGCTGACTTGGCCGAGTGGGCTGCAGGTCACGGCACTATTAGTGCTCATAGCGGGATACGAGCTCGCGGGGCAGGGGAAGGGCGACGTGACTTTCGCAACGCCCGGCAACATCGCCACCTTCTCGAGGTTGGCCTCGATGGTGGACTTCTGGCTGGCCAGCGTGCCACTCGTCGCGCGGTACACAATCTGGTCTTGGTCACCCTGCGCCGCCTTACCGAAGGCCTGACCGAGAAGTTCGTAGGCCTTGGTGGAGTCGGTGCCAGGGAGGGAGAAGGAGTCGGAGTAGGCGGAGCCCGCCGACTGGGCGGCACCCATCATGGTGATGAACAACACCAACCACAAGACCGCGACGAGACGTCGATGACGGACGACAAATGAGCCAAATTTCTTCACAAAAACTCCAGGGGGGATGGGGAGGGAAATCCGCTCGTAGCCTAAAGGGCAGACCCATGAGCCCTTCCGCCGACTTTTTCGACTTCGACCACCCACAGACATTGCCGGTGCCGACCGCTCGAGTCGATGGCGACCCGTCGCCGTGGTCGCATCGAGACGACTGGTCGAACATTTCTCTCGCCGCGGTTCGCCGCGCCCTGGCGGCTCGTCAGCAGAACTGGCCGGAGCATGATTTCCCCCGTAATCCGCTGGAACACGAGGGTTTGGCCGCCGTCGATGAGAGCCTGATAACTCGACGTTCGTCTGTGCTGATCGCGCTCTTTGAGGAAGACGGTGAAGCTCGTGTGATACTGACGAGACGTTCCTCGATCCTGCCTGTTCACCGCGGGGAAGTGGCCTTCCCCGGCGGCCGCACCGAAGAGGGTGAAACCGCCATCGACGGCGCCCTGCGGGAGGCGCAGGAAGAGGTGGGCCTCGCTCGTGACCTCGTCACGGTGACGGGCTGGCTCACCCCGCTGGTGACGTTTTCCAGCGGTTCAGCTATTTGGCCCATTGTGGGTGAGTTGGCGCAGCGCCCGCCGCTTCGCCCCGACGAGCGCGAAGTGGAGCGCATTTTCGACGTCGCCCTGGCAGATCTCCTCGCGCCGAATGCGCACCGTCAAGAACGCTGGCACCGCGACACCCCGCGACTCAGTGACCGAGCCGACGGATCTTTCCCGGTGAACTTCTTTCGGGCACCGGGCGATCTCATTTGGGGGGCCACGGCGCGCATCTTGGTGGAACTGCTCAGCGCCATCGCCGCCGCCCACGAATAAGTCACCACCTCTCCGGTAGATTCGGGGAATCACTTTGCGAGCGGGAGCACCTCATGGCGGAAATTGAAATCGGCATTTATAAGTCGGCCCGACAGGCGTACGGCTTTGACGACATCGCCATTGTTCCTACTCGCCGCACCCGCGACCCCGAAGACGTCGATATCTCCTGGCAGCTCGACGCGTACAAGTTTGGATTGCCGCTGCTCGCGTCCGCCATGGACGGCGTCGTCTCGCCGGCGACCGCGATCGAAATCGGCAAGCTCGGTGGATTGGGCGTACTCAATCTCGAAGGTCTGTGGACGCGTTACGAAGACCCGACCCCGCTCTTTGAAGAAATCTGCGAACTGGACAACGACAAGGCCACCGCGCGTATGCAGCAGATGTACCTCGAGCCCATCAAGCTCGAACTCGTCTCGCAGCGCATCGCCGAGATGAAGGCCGCCGGCATCACCACCTCGGCCTCGGTCACGCCGCAGCGCACCGCGTGGATGGCCAAGGCCATCGCCGACTCGGGCCTCAACATTCTCGTGATTCAGGGCACCGTGGTTTCCGCCGAGCACGTCAGCAAGACGGTGGAGCCGCTCAACCTCAAGCAGTTCATTCGCGAATACGAAATCCCGACCATCGTCGGTGGCTGCGCCAGCTACCAGGCGGCCCTTCACCTCATGCGCACTGGTGCGGCTGGTGTGCTCGTGGGTGTCGGTCCCGGTAACGCTTGCACCACGCGTGGCGTGCTCGGCATCGGCGTGCCGCAGGCCACCGCCATTGCCGACGTCGCCGGTGCGCGCATGCGTCACCTCGATGAGACCGGCCGTTACGTGCACGT
>CAISIU010000007.1 GCA_903885505.1 uncultured Actinomycetes bacterium
CACCACCGATGAGGACAAGTCGGGGGTGTATGAAGCCGGCGGCACGGACGTCGTGACCTACGCCGAGATGATGGCCACCTACGCCCGCTGCGCGGGACTTCGTCAACGAGTGTTCATCCCGGTGCCCTTCTTGACCCCGCGACTCTCGTCGCACTGGATCGGTCTCGTCACTCCGGTGCCGGTGCCGCTCGCGAAGGAATTGATTAAGTCTTTGGTGAACGAAGTGATCGTGACCGAAAAATCGGCCACCGAGGCCTTCGGCATCTCGCCCATGTCACTCGAAGAATCGATCAATCGTGCGCTCGCGGTGATGAAGGGTGGCTCGGCACCCACGACCTTCTCCGACGCCGACCTCATTCACTTCCAACCCACCGAACTTGACCCGCAGTGGGCGGGCGGCACCCAATTCGCCGACGTGCGCGTGATCACGACGCCCACCTCACCCGAGATCCTCTTTGCCGAGCTGTCGAGCATTGGTGGGGAGAAGGGTTGGTACGCCGCGGGCTTCTTGTGGAAGGTGCGAGGTCTCATTGACCAGTTAGTCGGGGGACCGGGCATGCGCCGCGGCCGTCGCGCGCAGCTGCGCGTCGGCGATGCGCTGGACTTCTGGCGCATTGAAGAAGTTGAAGCGCCGCGCACGTTGCGACTTCGCGCCGAGATGCGCCTGCCGGGCCTCGCGTGGTTGACCTGGATAATCACGTCGCAGGACAATCTGACCACGATTACACAAACGGCCGCGTTTCGACCCAAGGGACTGTGGGGCCGTATCTACTGGTGGAGCGTCTGGCCCTTTCACGGGCTGATTTTCCCGACGATGCTGAAGCGCATCGTCGCGGCCGCCGCTACTCGCTAACGGGCGTCCACCCGGTCTGCTCACGGTTCAGGCGCGTCAGCACCAAGACCATGGCGAAGGTAATGACGTGCACTGCGGTGCACCAGAGGCAAATCGCTCCGATGATCGCCAACTCCGCCGTGACCAGCCACGCCACCATGGCAATGGACACCACGATGAGTCCCACTCGCGCGCGGTGAATCAGGGTATTCGTCGACTTCCACGCCCAGGGGGAGCAGAGCGCCGTGAGCACGATGAAGTTGCCGAGGCCGAGCACCGACACCGGCATGCCGAGGAAGTGCGACTGAGCCGAGGTGGTGACTTTTTCGCAGTTAGCAAACGAGTTGGCCGGACAGGCCAGGGCCGCTGTGCCCACGTAGTGCACGATGGTGAGATAGGTCGAGATGCCGAGTCCGGCGAGCGACAAGAGAAAGGTCGAGATGACCGCCCAGCGGGGGACCGGAGGCGCGACGACCTGACTCATGGCCTTACTTCAATCCCAGCGCGCTCGCGGCGGCCTTGACGCCCGGCGAGGTGCACACGGCGGCGGGCTGCTGACCATCGGCGTGGCAAATGCCCGCGGTGAGGTAGTTCGCGGAACCGATGATGGCCTGACTCACGATGTTGGTGGGGTCAGCCAAGCTCGCGGCGATGGACGTGCGATTCAGGCCCGCCAGTGCGCCCGGCGTGAAGGCGGCCTGCAACACGGCGGTCTCATTGGCGATGGAGACGAAGGGGAAGGAGTTGGCACCGAAGAGCTGGATCACTGACGTGTCGCCGGCCGACAAGGTCTGCAGCGGCTTTTGCATCTGGTCGTACTGCTCCACCGCGCGGAAGGCCACGTACTTCGAGTCGTACTTCGCCTTCACGAAGGAGAAGGTGGGGGTGTTCGGGTAGACGTCGGTGGCGCCCGAGGCCGTGTTGCGAAGGCCGGTGAACGAACCAAAGCGGTCCAGGGCCACAATCAGCGACCACCGCTCCGCCGCGCAGAAGGGGCAGTACTCGGCACCGTCGTAAAAGACGCCCGGGAGCTTCTTGCCATTCACGGTGTAGGTGAGGGCGGGCTTGCCGGTGAAGACCTGCGGTGCGGTGATGGGAACGACTGAACTCGTCACGCCGACGCTGTCAAAGGTGCTGGACGGCACCGAGGCCAGCTGGCTGACGATGGTCGCATTGGTGGCGGCGCCACTGGTGTCGGTTTGCGACGGGGAGGACTTCGTCAGGTTCAAGATGACGAGAGCGGCCACAATGACGACGGCCAGGCCGGCGACCACCCAGGTCAACAGACCGGCGGGGCGACCCTTCGTGGCGGCGGGTGCCTTCGAGTTATTAGCGGTGGGCTTCTTGGTAGCCATGGGTCCTCCTGGACGAACTGCGGTCAGCCTAATTCGCCAAACCAGAATTCTTTTCCTTCTTATTTAACCTTTATCGGACGGACGAATAGCCTTGACCTATGTCCTCGCCTGAGCTTCGCCACGCCGCCACGGTGGTGGTGGCTCGTGACTCAGATCGCGGCCCCGAGGTTCTCATGCTGCGCCGCCACGTGCGCCTTGATTTCGTCGGCGACGCCTACGTCTTTCCCGGTGGCGCGGTGGATGACGATGACGCGGATATCGACGCCATCGACATTTCGGCCGACGACGCCGACGCCCGTCTGGCGATGAGTCGCGGCCGAGCCTTTTACGTCGCGGCGGTCCGAGAGATCTTTGAGGAATCGGGATTGCTGCTGGCCACCCAGGGCGGCAAGGCGCTCACGGCAGACGATCTGCCCGCCCTCGCCGATGACCGCGAGAAACTCAATGCCCGCGAGGTGGCCTTTCGTGACCTGATTGCGGCGCGCGACCTGCACCTCCTCGCCAACGACCTGGCCTTCTTCGCACACTGGGTGACGCCCGTCGGACCCCCTCGTCGATACGACACTCGTTTCTTTATGGTGGAGGCTCCGGTCGAGCAGATCGCGTCACACGACGGGGAAGAAACGGTCTCCTCTTTATGGGTCACGCCGGCGGAGGCGCTCGAGCGTCACTATCGAGGCGAACTGGAAATGATTTTCCCCACTATCCGCACCCTCGAGGAACTGACCATTTTCGACACGGTGGCCCATATGCGCCAGAATTTTGAGGCGAGGCGCGAGATTCCCCGTCGTGAGCCAATTCTGGTGGAGCGAGACGGGGAAATCATTCCCATTCTCCCTGATGAGAATCAATAAAGAGCCGTTACCTTCTCCGGCAAATATTTATCACTGATATCAAATAGGTGGGCGATCTCACATCGTTTATTTGAGATTCATGGTTGCTTTTAAGCGCGCGTCTCAATATGTATGTAAAGTCTATTTACGATGAAGCGATTTACCTCTTGGACGACTACCGGCGCGACGAGCGCCCTGCTGGTTTCCTTGTTGGTCGCGGCCCCACTGACCGCGGGCGCTTCCACTTCCTCGGGACCGCATCAGGCCCACTCAACGCCGGCGCCCTGCACGACCAGCACCGTGGCCGGAACGCCCACCATCGTGAGCACGCAAGTCTCGACCTTGCAGCACGAGTCCACGTCGCAGTCTGAGACCACGAGTGAATCGACGATCGCCGGCGCACCGACGACCACGACCGAAGAGACGACCTACGGCTCGCCCACGCAGACGCAGTACGGCACACCCACCGAAACGATGGAGAGCACCAGCTTCGGCACGCCGACGACGGAGTCGACCGTCGAGAGCACTGACGTCGTCGGCACGGTGATTGCCCACACCAACGCGGGCAGCCCCACCACGACCACTACGGGCACACCCACCGAAACGGTGATCGACTTCACCAACTTCGGCACGCCGACCACGACGTCAGCCACCACGAACTTCGGTTACCCGACCACGACGTCGACGTCGACCGATTTCGGTTACCCCACGAACACGTCGATCGACTTCATGAACTACGGCTCGCCGACCACCACCAATGTTGGTTCGCCGACCAAGACCTACGTGGACTCCACCAACTACGGCACGCCCACCTTCACCTCGGCGAGCACGAGCTACGGCTCGCCCACCGAGACTTTCCCGGACTTCACCAACGCCGCCACGCCGACGTCGACAAACTTCGGTTCGCCGACCAAGACCTACGTGGACTCCACCAACTTCGGCACGCCCACCACCACGTCGGTCACGACGAACTACGGCTACCCGACGACGACGTCGACGTCAACCGATTTTGGTTACCCCACGAACACGTCGATCGACTTCATCAACTACGGCTCACCGACCACGACCAACTACGGCTCACCGACCAAGACCTACGTCGACTTCACCAACTACGGCACGCCCACCTTCACCTCGGCGAGCACTAGCTACGGATACCCCACCGAGACTTTCCTGGACTTCACCAACGCCGCGGTACCGACCACCACCAACTACGGCTCGCCGACCAAGACCTACGTGGACTACACCGAATACGGCATTCCGACGGTGACGTCCTACACCACTAACTACGGCACCCCCACCGAGACGATGGTCAGCACCA
>CAISIU010000008.1 GCA_903885505.1 uncultured Actinomycetes bacterium
CAAGAGCGCTTTCACCGCTCCCCACGCCGCGGTGTGGCTCAAGGTCGACGCGACAAAGACGATGGAACTGATTGCGTCGCTCAAGGGCCGTGGGGCCTTTGCCAACGTTCGTTTGTCGCCACTCACGGTGATTGCCATGGCCGTCTGCGACGGCGCCCGACACTTCCCGGGCATTAATTCCAGCTTTGATGACGTGGCGAATGAAGTGGTGGTTCGACGTCGCGTGAACCTAGGAATTGCCGCCGACACCCCTCGAGGACTGATTGTTCCGAATATCAAGGGCGCCGACCAGCTTGGCCTTCTGTCGATGGCTCGCGCGTTGAATGAGTTGGTCGACGTTGCTCGAGCCGGAACCACCACCGTGGCCGCGATGAGCAATACCACCCTCACGATTACCAATGTCGGCCCCATGGGGGTGGACGCCGCGATGCCGATCTTGCCACCGGGCACCGGAGGCATTTTGGCGGTGGGTCAAGTGGCGAAGACGCCGTGGGTGGTTAACGACGAGATCGTCATTCGTCAGGTTGTCGAGCTGTGCCTTTCTTTCGACCATCGAATGATTGACGGCGCCACCGCGTCTAACTACTTGGCGCACGTCGGGTGTTTCCTCAACGATCCCGCCGCGGCGCTCTTGGCGGGCTAGCCGAGCGTTTTTTAAATAGTGCGTCGGTAAACTAATCTTTCGAAAGGTCGGTCTACTTCATGCGTAGTTTTCGTCGGCAAACGCCGCTGCTCGTTGCCGCCATTGTCACCCTCAGTGCCTCGAGCGCGTGGGCGGCGACCGCACCCTCGAATGAGTCGGTCGTGGAAAATGCCATTGCCCACTCGACCGTCTCGGTGCGCGCACCCGCGTCGCTCACGCCGGCACTTTCCACCGTGACCCCCTCCAACCTGCTGAATCTTCAGGGATCCGGAATGGCGAACGATTGCAACCCCTTCGGCAATCCATCGCTCGTGAACACCCCGGTGCCGTGTTGGTTCGGATCAACAACCTCCACTCGCGTGGTGGTGGCTTACGGTGACTCGTCGATGGGTAACTGGTTGCCGGCATTGGCGAGCGCGATGAAGGCGGCAAATTACAAATTGGCAGCCTTCGTGTTTCCCGGTTGCCCCACGCTGTATCCCGTGCCGGGGTCAGTCTCGACGGCACTGACGAACGCCATGGCGACGCAGTGCACGAAGTACCGCACGACCGTGCCCGCCGCCATCGCCGCTCTTCACCCCACCGCTGTCATCGTGAGTCGTCTGGCCACCGGGTGGTCCGGCAATCTCACGGTCGATAGTGCGCAATGGCGAGCCACCTTTGCGCAAATCGCCCCCGCGGGTGCCAAGCGCTACATCTTGATGTCAACGCCGAATCTGCCCCAGGTCAACATCCCCGTGTGCCTGGGACTGAATCGCACCATTGATCAGTGTTCACCGCGATACAACGTCAAGTCGACGTCACATGCCGACGATTACTACAGCGAAATGATGCGTGACATTAACTCCGCCAAGGTGTTGTCGGTCCCTCTCATCAGCACATATCAATGGTTCTGCCAGCTGGGCCGTCCGGGTACCAATGTGTGTCCGGCAGTCATTAAGAACTTCCTCGTGTACGTCGATTCAGAACACGTCACTACGGCATACGTGCAATTCATCACGCCGGCCGTCACCGATGCACTTCGAGCCGCGGGCTTCAAGTGATATTCCGACGAGTTCGACAACTCCTTCTGGCCAGCGTCGCCATTGTCGTGATGGCGACGTCCTTGCCGGTGGGGGCGGCGACGACCGCCACGATGCCCCCCTTTGCGCAACTTCCCACGTGGTGTCAGTTGGTGGTGGCACGAACCGGGTGTGCGCCGTCAACCACCGGAGAAATTGCAACGTCACTGGCTCAACCTGTTTTACCAATCCCCCTTCGCACCTTCAATCTTCAGCTCTACGGCGGCAGTGGGCCCACGTCGGTCGAAGACAATGGCCAAGCCAACTGTGAGGGCTACGAGCCCGTCATTACGAAGAGCAACTGGGTCCCCTGCTCATATGGGCAGCGCACGTCGCGCCGTGTCATCGTGGTGACCGGAGACTCGGAAGCAGAATCCTGGATCCCCGCGTTTGATGTGTGGGGTCAACAAAACGGCTTTCGCATCGTGATGCTGGCTTTTGAAGGGTGCCCACCGTGGTACTACAACTTGCCCGCAAGCAATAAGTATTCCCACTGGTCCACCTGCCTGGTGATGTGGCGTCACAAGGTGGCCACCTATCTAGCATCGACTCACCCCGTGGCAGTGGTGGCGACGGGGATGCGTGACGTGGCCCAAGGAACGAGCGTGGCGACGACCAGTACGGCCGCGCTTGTGACGGCGATGCGCAGTTTCTTCACCACGGCGGTTCCCGCGGGCACCATTGGTATTGCCCTGACGAATTACCCCTGGTTCTTTTCGAATCCGCAGCTTCCGATGACCTGCGCCGAAGTGCACGCGACATCGTTATCTCAGTGCAATGGCACGATTGCCAACAACGTCGACGCGGCCTATCGAAGTGCGTTCCTGCAGATCGGAAACCTGCACCTCCCACACACCGTCGTGGTGGACACCTTGCCCTTGTTCTGCAACATCACCACGACGCAATGCCCCACGGTGGGCAGTAACGCTTTCTTGTATATCGACAGCCACCACGTCTCCACGGTGTGGTCGTGGCACGTGGGTCGAGCACTATCCAAGTTATTAGCGCCGATTTTGTCGACGCCCGCGAGTTAGGATCGCAAGGCCACCAGGGCGCGATCGACGTGAGTTTCCATGTTGAACTCACTCGCGATGACATCGATGATGCGTTGGTCGCGACCAATAACGAAAGTGGTGCGCCTCACTTTGAGCAGATTCAGGGGTCGCTTCACGCCATATTGACGCGCCACGGCACCACCGGCATCGATGAGGAGGGGGTAGTCGAGTGAGTTCGTGGACGCGAAGAGGTTTTGCGCATCACTGTCGTCCATGGAGATGCCCCATCGTTGTGCGCCTAACGCCGTGAACTCCGATCCGGTGTCGCGGAAGTGGCAGGCCTCCTTGGTGCATCCTGGGGTCATCGCGGCGGGATAGAAGAACAGCACGATGGGTCCGTCGCCCAGTGCGGTGGATAACTGACGGGTGATGCCGTCGTGATCAATCAAGCTGAAATCGGGGGCGAGGTCTCCAATGCGCATAACGTCACCCTAGAGCGCACCGGCTACTTCGTGTCGTGACAAAACGGCGCGACGACGTCTCGACAGATCTCCTTCCACGGGGTCGGGGCTACGCCAAAAGTGTCGCGGGTGAGCTGGTCATCAATGATGAAGTCTCGCTCGAATTGGTAGGCGGTGTAACGAAACTCGCGCACTTGGGGGCTAAAAAGTCCCGCCACTGTCATCATGGCGCGAGGAATGGGCTTGGTCGCCACGCGCGGCACCCCTGCGACGTCGGCGAGATCATCAACGACTTCGGCGGCCGTCTTGGCCTCGTTGGTGACCACGTGCCACGCTTGACCCCACCACCGTTCGTCCGTGGCGGCGGCGGCCAATGAGCGCCCGACGTCACCGACGTAGGTCCACGAGTGGCGAGTCGTTGCGGAACCTAAAACGTACGCGGCTTTGCCACGCAGAATTCGCGGGATGAGTTGATTGCCAAATTGTGACTGGGCACCGGCACCGATGAAGTCGGACGCCCGTAGTTCGACACAGTTCAGGCGACCCGCATCATGTGCCGAAAGGGCGTCGTGCCACATCTGGGCGCGAATCTGAGCTTTGAGGTAGTGAGCCGACAACGGCATGTCCGGGGTCATGGGCGTGGTGACCTCTCCGTAGGCGTAGAGGTTCGACAAAGTCACCAAGGTGGCGCCGGTCGCCTCGCAGGCTCCCTGGAGCGCGTGGGCAATGGGTGGCCAATCCGTGGGCCAGCGGTGGTACTTAGGGTTGGCACAGTTAATGACGGCCGCGGCCCCCTGCGCGAAGCGGGTCACCGTCTCAAGATCACTCGCGTCGCCGGCTTCTCGGGTGATTCCTGGAACATTCGCCCCCCCGCTGCGGGTCAGCATCGTGACCTCGTGGCCCCCGTCAACGAGGGCCGCCGCGGTGGCTCGGCCGGTCGCGCCGGCCCCAATGATGAGAAAACGTGACATATATCTCCAAACAGTGAGCAGTGCTCTCAGTTTGTCATATCGGCAGCGTAGAATCAAGAGCAGTGCTCGCATTTTTTGTGGGTCTGCCATACTGGACTGGTGTCCAGCGGTGTTCGAGCGGAAAATCGTCGTCGTCAGACGGATCTCATCGTGTCGACGGCCCAGGCGCTGGTCGCGCGTAATGGTGCCAGCGCGCTCAGTCTGCGCGAAGTCGCTCGCGAGCTGAACATGGCCTCCTCGGCGATTTATCGCTATTTCGCCACCCGGGACGAATTGCTCACCACCCTCATTGTGAACGCCTACAACGACATGGGCGCGGCGGTGGAAAAGGCAGACGCAAAATTGTCGACGGCGGGTCACCGCGAGCGTTTCGTGGGCGTGGCACGAGCAGTCCGACGCTGGGCGCTACGTCATCCCCACGATTACGCCCTCATTTTTGGAACGCCGGTGTCGGGCTACGTCGCCCCCGCCGGCACCATCGTCGCGGCCACTCGAGTGTCAGCCGTGCTGGGGCGCATTTTGTCGCAGGCTGAGGCCGACACCACCACGGCATCCCCGTCAGCGGCAGAACGCGCCATGGTGGATGTTGATGCGGTCACGGCGGTCACTGGTCCCTTAAGCGGTCCTCGAGTGATTGATGCCTTGAGCGCGTGGTCGGCCATCTATGGACTGATCAGTTTTGAACTCTTTGGCCACTTCGTTGGGTCGGTTAAAAAGAACGACACTTTTTTTGATGCGGCGCTTCATAGTTGGGCCGATCGTTTCGGCCTGCCGAATTAACGGTCGAGACGAAAACCCACACCGCGAATGGTGATGAGGTGACGCGGCTCTGACGGCTCGTATTCAATCTTTTGACGAAGGCGCTTGACGTGAGTGTCCAGGGTGCGGGTGTCGGCCAAGTCTTGACCCCACCACAGTGTGTCGAGACACTCGTCGCGCGTGACCACTTGACCGAGGCGATTAGCCAGCAACATGAGTAGATCGAATTCCTTGCGAGAGAGATCCAAGCTCTCCCCGTTTCGCACCACTGTGCGGCGAGAGGCGTCGATGACCAAGTCACCGATAGTGATGACGTTCTCGTTCGACTCCACCTCGGTGGTGTGGCGGCGCATCACGGCGCGCACGCGCGCGATGAGTTCGCGCAGGCGGTAGGGCTTCGTGACGTAGTCGGCCGCACCAAACTCCAGGCCCAAGACCACGTCAAGCTCTTCGGTGCGGGCGGTGACCATGATGACGGGAGTGCGCCGAGTGTCGCGAATCTCGCGGCAAAAGTCCAATCCCGAGCCGTCGGGCAACATGAGGTCTAAAAGAATCAAGTCAGGGTTTGTCTCGACCAAGAGTCGTCGCGCGTCAGCCAAGTTCGGGGCACCGACCACGACAAAACCCTCCACCGTGAGACCGATGGACAAGGCGTCGAGGTAGCTCGGCTCATCCTCGACGACGAGGATGACGGTGCGACCTTCGGGATCAACCATGTGGGAGTGCAGTGACGACATAGCTCAAGGAGAAAGGCGACAAACCAGTGCAGCGGGGGAGAAAAAAGCACCGGTTTGTCACGACGCCCACGGTACGAAGCGGAGATTACGAATAGGTGACGTGGTCGTTAATCGTCCGTATCCCCCGAGTGAAACTTGGAGGGTTTCTATACCACCGGCAAGGGGAGAGGCGACGTACCGTGACGACATGACAGCTCGAGGTGTTCAACGCGGTTTATGGATACTGGCCATCATCATGGTGGTCTTTTGGACGGCCTGGTTCACTCACCGCTCTCTCGTTGCCAGTTCGACGTCGTACTACTACGTGGCGTTCGAAAATGCTTTCCCTGTGGCTGATGGGTTACTCACCGCGGCGGTGGTGGCGGGGGCGGTGGCCCTGCGACGCCAACACGCCACCGCCATGCTGTGGCTCTTACTGGGCGCCGGGGCGGGCATCTACCTTGCGGGAATGGACATCTTGTTCGATGTCGAGCACCAGATCTGGTGGACGACGGGTGCGGGGGGATGGATCGAACTGGCGATCAACATCATCACCGTCAGTGCCTCGGTGTCGCTCACGCGCTGGACGTGGCGACACCGAGGCGAACTGCTCGGCGAATAACTACAGGTTCTGCTCGAATTCTTCGAGGACGACTTCGCGGTCTTCCTTGGTCGGAAGGTTGAAGTACGAGGCCTTCTTGACGATCCAGAAATACAGCAAGGGAACGAAGCCCAGGGCGATAGATCCAAGTCCAATCCACTTCGTCGTGGTGTTGAGACCGGGAATCACCTTGATGAATACGAAGATCATGAAGGCGGCGCCGAGCAATGGCCATAGACCGATGAGCAGAGCGTTGCCGACGGACTTGAAGAGATGCTTGCGGTAGAGCACCACGACGGCAAGTCCCGCGGCGGCGTAGTAGAAGCAAATCTGAAGTCCAATGGCGTTGTAGCCGTCCGTCAGGATGTTGGAGATACTGCCGATGTACTGGCTGCCGATGAAGAGGCCGAGAACAACCACCGTCACAAAAATGATGGAGGCCATGGGGGTCTTGCGGCTCGAGTGCACGGTGCCGAAGATCTTGGGCATGGTGTGGTCGCGTCCCATGACGAACAGGGTGCGAGTCAGCTGGATGAGCTGAGTTTCGAGAGTGGCGATGGTGGAGAGCACGACCGCGACCACGATGAGCTTGCCACCGGTGCCACGCCACACGGCCTGACCGAGCACCGACAAGATGTCGGCCGCGTTGTTGGAGTCAGTCAGTTGCGCCGGGGTCAGGACCAAGTTGGACGCAATGGTGAAGAGCTCGTAAAGGGCAAACACAATGACGGTGCCCAACACGCCGCCGAGGCCCGACGTCGACTTGGCCGACTTGGTCTCTTCGTTCAGGTTCGCGGTGACATCCCAGCCCCAGAAATAGAAGGCGGCGAGGAGAGCACCCGCGACGAAACCGTTGAAGCCACCCGAGCCCTTAAAGATGGACGGGGCGAACCAGTGCCACGAGAAGTGAGTGTGGTGCGGAGCGTTAAAGATGGCCAACAAGGCGAAAAGGACCAGCAGGGCCACCTCGGTGCAGGTCATGATGATCTGCACGCGGACCGTCACGGTCACGCCCGCGGCCACGGTGACGACCATGGCGAGGAAGAAGAGGGCACCAAACAGGGTCACCAAAGTCTTGTTGTTCGCCCAGGAGTCAGAGAAGAGGCCCAAGACGTTCGATCCGGCGGGCAAGGTCGCAATGACCGAGAAGATCAGTGAGGAAACGACCAGCGACCAACCGGAGAGATATCCGATGATGGGGTGAAGTCCGCGGCGAACCCAGGAGTAGGCGGCGCCGGCGGAGGACTCGTTCTTCGAGAGGTACTTGAAGGCAAAGACGATGCCGAACATGAAAAAGCCGCAGTAGAGCAACGCGGCCGGACCGCCGTAGGCGACGGCGCCAAACAAGAGCGCGGTGGTGGCGGCGATGGAATAAGCGGGAGCTGAACCCGCGAGGCCCATGATGACGGAGTCGAACAAACCAAGGACTCCGCCGCGAAGACGATGCTCATGTTGTTCGTGTAATTCGGTCTCGTAGGACGAGTTGGGGTTGCTCATGGCAGCTCCTCGTTGTTGGTAGTGGGATCACCTCTAAGTTGACAGACAAATCGAGCAAACCTAACACGAGACAGCTGTTTTGAGGTTGAGCCCTTTAGGAGACCATCTCGAGGTCATCACCCTCAATATGGTGGAGATATGACAGTTCAGTTTCGCTATCTCGATGAAGCGGTCGCCAGCACCCTCAGTTCAGCCGCCATCGATGCCGCCACGGCCGCCGGTGCCTCGCTCGCGAGTTGTCGCGTGGAGGCCATTCGTAATCAAGTGGTCGTCTTGCGCGACGGCGACCTCGAAACGTCGAGTGACAATGTGGAATTCGGCCTCGGCGTGCGCGTCGTGGTGAATGGAGCCCTCGGGTTTGCGGCCACCGTCGCCAAGACGGCCGATGATGCCCGGGCAGTGGCCATTCAGGCAGTGAACGTCGCTCGTAGCGTGGCGCGGGCGCAGCGCCAGATCATGGAACTCGCCCCCGAGCCGTCACACGGAACTATCCGCTGGGCCTCGCCCTACGAGATTGACCCCACCACCGTTCCCTTGTCGGAAAAGGTCGACCTGCTCGGCTCGTGGAGTCGCCAACTCTTGGCGTCACCGCACGTGCAGCACGTCACTGCGTACGTGCTGGCGGTGACGGAAGAGAAGCACTACGCCGATAGCGCGGGCACGATTGCCTTTCAGCAGCGCGTGCGCGTCAATCCGGAAGTGGAGGCCATCGCCGTCGATGACGCGGGATTTGAGTCGATGTCCACGACCGCCCCGCCGGTGGGTCGCGGCTGGGAGTACTTGCACGGCACCGGCTGGGACTTCGCGTCGGAGTTGGCGCAATTGCCGGACTGGTTGGCGGAGAAGAAGGCCGCTCCCTCGGTGGAGGCGGGTCGATATGACTGCGTTATTGACCCCACCAACTTGTGGCTCACCATTCATGAGTCCATTGGTCACGCCACCGAACTAGACCGTGCGCTCGGCTACGAAGCGGCCTACGCCGGCACGTCGTTTGCGACTCCCGACAAGCGCGGAACGTTGAAGTACGGCTCGTCCATTATGAACGTCACGGGCGATCGCACGGCCGTTCACGGTCTCGCGTCGGTGGCTATCGATGACGAAGGTGTCGAGAGTCAGTCATTCCCTCTTATCGAAAACGGCATTCTCACCGGTTACCAACTCGACCGAGCCACCGCGATGGTCGCGGGCTATGACCGATCGAATGGTTGCGCTTTTGCTGACTCTCCGTTGCACGTCCCCCTGCAGCGCATGGCCAATGTCTCACTGGCTCCCGCCCCCGGTAACGGACCGTCGACCGAGGAATTGATTTCTGATGTGGAGCGAGGTCTCTACATCGTCGGTGACAAGAGCTGGTCTATCGACATGCAGCGTTACAACTTCCAATTCACCGGTCAACGCTTTTTCAAGATTGAAAATGGGAAGTTGGCGGGTCAGGTCAAAGACGTGGCGTATCAAGCGACCACCACCGACTTCTGGGGATCACTCGAAAAGGTGGGCGGAGAGCAGACCTACCTCTTGGCGGGTGCCTTTAACTGCGGTAAGGCGCAGCCCGGACAGGTCGCCGCCGTGTCGCATGGCTGCCCCAGCGTGCTCGTGTCCAATGTCAATATTCTCAACACCCGTTCGGAGGCAGGACGATGAGTGGTTTGCTGCACCCCCAGGACGTCGCGCGTCAGGTGTTGTCCGAAGCCGGCAGCGCCGCCACGGTGTACATCTCCGACGGCAGCGAAGCGGAAGTTCGCTTCGCGAATAACACGGTCACGACCAACGGTCAGCGACGTAGTCGCACCGTCACCGTGATGGTTTTTGACGAACGTGCCGACGGTGTGGCGGCGGGAGTGGCGTCACGCTCCGGTGATGTGGACATCGCCGAGCTAGTCAGCGCGGCGCGCCACGATGCGGCCCACGCCCCTCTGGCCACCGACGCCGCGCCACTCATCGGGGGCCTGGTCGATGCGGGCCTGAGCGAGGACATTCCCGAAACGTCACTCGACGTCATGGCGGACGTTCTTGACTCCCTGCGTGAACTGACCGTTCGCGCCGAGTCGCGTGGCGTCACGATGGCGGGATTTTTCTCGCACGCGCTTCAGACCACGACGGTGGTGACCTCGGCGGGCGCGCAGCGCCGCTTTACCCAGCCCACCGGGTCGGTGCAATTGGTGGCTCGTGCCGATGGCGGTAAGCGATCGACCTGGCGTGGACTATCGACGCCGCACTTTCGTGACGTACCGATGGAGCAGCTCGAAGCCGACCTCTACCGTCGCTTGGAGTGGGCGCAGCGCAGCATCGAGCTGCCCGCCGGACGCTACGAGACCTTGATGTCACCGTCCACGGTGGCCGACATGATGGCGTACCTCTACTTCAGCAATGAGGGTCCCGACGCGGCCGATGGACGAACCGTCTTTTCGAAGCCCGGTGGTGGGACGCGCATTGGCGAGACGATCTCGTCACTGCCCTTCACCTTGTATTCCGACCCCACGGCCGCAGGCCTCGAGTGCCGACCCTTCGTGGCGACGGGAGCCTCGAGCACCGCAGAATCAGTCTTTGACAACGCGATGGATATTCAGCGCACCGACTGGATTCGAGATGGCGTCATTAACGACCTGCGTTTTCACCGTGCGGGGGCTGCGGAGGCCGGCCGGCCGCGAGCAACACCCGGCATCGACAACATCATCTTGGAGGCGGGAGGCACCGCGAGTCTGGATGACATGATCGCGTCGACCGAGCGCGGCTTATTGCTGAACACTCTGTGGTACGTCCGCTCGGTAGATCCGGCCACCTTGTTGTTGACGGGCCTCACCCGCGACGGTGTCTACCTCGTCGAGAATGGTCAGGTCACCGGTCAGGTCAACAACTTCCGTTTCAACGAGAGTCCGCTTGACCTTCTGACGCGCGCCACCGAGGCGGGCGTGAGTGAGCAGACCTTGCCGCGAGAGTTCGACGAGTTCTATCGAGCTCGCACCTGTGCCTTGCGCATCCCCGATTTCAACATGAGCTCGGTGAGCCCCGCGAGCTAAGCAGTGCCATACTGGCCATATGGCCGTGGACTTCAATTACACCAAGCATCCGCGGGTAGAAGAGCGTGCCCAGCAGGGCCCCATCACGACGACGGCCGTGCGACTTCACGTGGCCGAACGTGGAATACGAGCCTTCAACGCCCGCATTGGTCTCGCGGTGACGAACGCGGTGGGCACCATGTGGGCGGCCTACGTCTTCGCCCTGATCTCCCTCATGTCCTTACCGGCGGTGCTAGTCGGGGTCTTACCCTCCTGGCGACAGCACTTTCCCCACTGGATCATTTCGGCAAGCCTGATTTCTCTCGTGGGCTGGATTAGTTCGTATTTCTTGCAACTCGTGTTGCTACCCATCATCATCGTGGGCCAGAACATCCAAGCCACGGCGGCGGACCAGCGCGCCGATGCCACCTATCGCGATGCCGAAGCGGTGCTGCACGAGTCTGAGCAAATCCAAAATCACCTCAAGGCGCAGGACGCGGAAATTGAGCGCCTCCTACACCTCGTCCGGTCGCTCGAAGAGCGGTGGATAAAAAATATTGAACCCGCTCTTCCCAAAGAGAAAAACGACCAGTAAACTAATTACTATCGCGAAAGCCCTTACTTGGTTGACGTAAACGAGACGGAGACGAGATGGCTGACACTTGGGATGAAGAACTCGCCGTTCAATTAGAGACTGGCGCTCGTGGCGAACTAATCGTGCCCGGCATTGATGTCAAGGCCATCGTGCGCAAATACACCGGCAAGGTGGGCTGGCCGACCGTGCTGCTCGCGTTTGTCCTGACCGCTGCCTACGCGTCCGTTTTCATCCTGTGGCACTACCAGTACTTGCCGCTCGTGGCCGGCATGGCCATCAACTCGGTTGTGGCCTATCTCTTTTACACCATTCACCACGACGCCAACCACAAGGCCATCAGCGGTCGACAGAAGAAGTGGGCCTGGCTCGACACCGCTCTCGGTACCTGGTCGGCGATTCCGTTGCAGCTCAGCTTTGCTGCATGGTCCATGGACCACCTGCGCCACCACGCGTACACCAACGACAAGAAGCGCGACCCCGACATGCTGTGGTCGGGCACCTTGGCCCAGATCCCCGTCAAGTGGGTTTTTGCCAACCTTCTCCTTCTTCTCGCCGCGATGCCCGGCGGTCGCAAAATGGCCAAGGCCGTGATGCGTGCCATGAACCCGCAAGCGGGTCGCACGTCGGAGAGTAAGCCCAACCCGCGCATTTTGAAGGAAGAAGCCATCATGCGCCGCTACACCCAGCTGTGCTTGTTGGCGCTGGCGGTCTCCATTCCTCTCGGTCTGTTCTGGCCCACCATGTTCTTGTGGCTCATCCCGGGTCGCATTGGCATGTTGATCTTGGTGACCATCTTGGTGTGGTTCCCGCACTACCCCTATGAGACCACCGAGCAGTTTGGTGCGTCGCGTATTGCGCCGTTCCCGGGCTCGACGCCCATCATGATGGAGCACGACTACCACCTCATTCACCACCTCTACCCGAGCGTGCCGTGGTACCGCTACAAGAGCGTCTACAAGGAAATTCGACCCTTCCTCGTCGCCAATGGCGCGTATATGGAGGGCAGCTCGGTCACCCCGCGCAAGAAGATTCGCTTACTCAACGCCTAAGGCGCATCGCCAGTTCTGGAGCGGGTGACGGGAATCGAACCCGCGTGGCCAGCTTGGGAAGCTGGAACTCTGCCATTGAGCTACACCCGCAGAGAGGCCCAGATTACTCGGGGCTTCTCATCATGAATTTTGCTACTTCAGTACTGCCAGCGTCGAGTTGATGAAGTTGAGCAGTGGGGTTGACGCTTTGGCCGCCGCCGGCGCGGTGAAGGTCAAGATCACGTACTTACCGTTCGCGACCCAGGCATCGAGGCGCAGGCTCTTCGCGGTGGATAGTGAACCGAGACCATCTTCCTTACCGTTACCGAAGTCCAGGTAGTCATTTACCGGACCCACCTTGGTCTTCGTCATGGCGCCCGCCGAGGCGGCCACGAGCTTGGTCATGAAGTCCGTGGCGTTCGTGGCCTTGCCGGAAAAGCCTTCGACCTTCCACGCCGCGGCGAGATGCGCGGGGTCGAGGCAGCTAACGACGAGCGCCTTAGCCCCAAAGTCAATGGTCTGGCCAAGGGCGTTGGCGGGATTCTTGCTGGGCTTCGCGTAGTTGTAGTCGGTGACGTAGGGGCCGGTGCTCGAGTCAAAGCCGTCGGCCTTGATCATGGAGTGGGTAATCAGGCCACAACCGGTGATAGTGGTGGCGCCGGCTGAGCTGGCCGTGAGGCCAGCGGTGGCCACAACGAGGGAGGCGAGGAAGAGGCGAGTTTTCATGGGTAGACCTTTCTTTGCGTCCCTGCCAGCGTAAAAGAGCCGGCACCGCGTCGCACGGCCAGAACACGAGGGTTTAACGAATCCTTACTAATCTGGCTGCGATGGTTCTTTCCGACCGCTCTATTCGCGAAGCCCTGGCTGCGGGGCGCATCGTCATCGATCCCCTCAACGAGGCGGATATCCAGCCCTCGTCGGTGGACCTGCGCATTGACAACGCCTTTCGCGTCTTTCGCAACCACACCCGCGGCATCATCGACGTCAAGGAAGACCAGACCGACCTGACCGAACTGGTCGAAGTGGGCCCGGACGAGCCCTTCATCTTGCACCCCGGCGAATTTGCGCTGGGCGCCACGCTGGAGCGCGTCACAATTCCGAATGACCTCGTCGCCCGTCTGGAAGGCAAGAGTTCCCTGGGACGTCTCGGTCTCTTGATTCACTCCACCGCGGGCTTTGTGGATGCCGGCTGGGATGGGTATCTCACTCTCGAGCTTTCCAACATCGCCAACTTGCCGATTACCTTGTATCCCGGTATGAAAATTGGCCAGATCAGCTTTTTCCAGATGACCACCGCGGCGGAGAACCCCTACGGCTCGGGCGTCTTGGGCTCTAAGTATCGCGGCCAACGTGGCCCGACACCGAGTCGCTATTTCGAAAACTTTCAACGGTAGTAACCCCTAAGGAGTTCCACATGTTGGTACGCATCATCATTGGCCTGCTTGTCAGCGTCGTCTGTCTGGCTATCGCGGGTCGCCGCTTTGTCTGGCTGGCCCGCCTTATTCAGACTGGCGCGAAGTCTGACCGTACGTGGCAGGGCATGCGTCGTGCGAAGGAAATCGCGTCCGCGGAAGTCATCGAAGTCGCCGGTCAGAAGAAGCTGCTCAAGTGGACGGTGCCGGGTATCGCGCACTTCTTCACCATGTGGGGCTTCACCGTTCTGTCGACCACCATCATCGAGGCCTACGGATCGCTGTTTAACCGCGACTTTCACATTCCGCTGATTGGTCAGCAGTCCTGGCTGGCCTTCCTCGAAGACTTCTTCGGGGTGGCCGTGTTGTTGGCGCTGGTGGTCTTCACCATCATCCGCGTGAAGAACGCTCCGAAGCGTCTTGACCGTGCCAGTCGCTTCTACGGTTCGCACCTCGGACCCGCATGGTTGGTGCTCTTCATGATCTCCATGGTGATTATCACCATGTTCGTCTCGCGTGCCGCCCAGGTCAACACCGGCCACTTCCCCTTCACCAAGGGCGGCGTCGCCAGCACCGTCGCACTGAACCAGTCACACGTCACCAGCTGGGCCTTCGCGTCCAAGGCTCTGGCCAGCGCGATGTCCTCCTTCGGACTGAGCGCCAACGGTGTTCTCGAAACCGTCTTCATCCTGCTGAATATCGCCATCATCACCGGCTTCTTGGTGCTGGTCTCATACTCCAAGCACCTTCACATCTTCTTGGCGCCGATCAACATTGCCTTCTCGCGCCGGCCCCGTGCCCTCGGTGGTCTTGACAAGACCCCCGACATGGACATGGAAAACGTCACCGAAGACACGGTCTTTGGTGTGGGCAAAATTGAGGACTTCACCTGGAAGCAAATGCTGGACTTCTCGACCTGCACCGAGTGTGGTCGTTGTCAGGACCAGTGCCCGGCGTGGTCGACGGGTAAGCCCCTCAGCCCCAAGCTGCTCATCATGGGCCTGCGCGACAACATGTTCGCCTCCGCTGACCGTTTGCTCTCGGGTGAAGGCGAAGCCACCACCTTGGTGCCCTCCATCATTGACCCCGACGTTCTGTGGGCTTGCACCACCTGTGGAAACTGCACCGAGCAGTGCCCGGTCGACATCGAGCACGTGGACGCCATCATCGACATGCGCCGTTACGAAGTGCTCATGGAAAGTCGCTTCCCGACCGAAGCCGGCCTCTTGCTGCGCAACATGGAAAACCAGGGCGACCCCTGGGGCCTCGGCCAGTCCAAGCGCACCGAGTGGCTCGCCGCTCTCGACTTTGAGGTGCCGGTCGTGGACGACGTCATCCCCGAGGGTGTGGAGTACCTGTACTGGGTCGGTTGTGCCGGCGCGCTCGACGAGCGTGGCCGCAAGCAGGTGGTGTCCACCGCGCGCATGCTGAATCGTGCCGGTGTGAACTTCGCCATCTTGGGACCCAAGGAAAGCTGCAGTGGTGACCCCGCACGTCGCATGGGTAACGAGTACCTCTTCCAAGAGATGGCCAAGGCCAATATCTCCACGCTGAAGGAAGTGGGCGCCGTCAAGATTGTGGCCAGCTGCCCGCACTGCTTCAACACCATCAAGAACGAGTACCCGGCGCTTGGCGGTGACTTTGAAGTCATTCACCACAGTGACCTGCTGAGCCGTTTGATCGCCGACAAGAAGCTCGTGCCGGGCATGAACTTCACGGGCACCGTGACCTACCACGACCCCTGCTACCTCGGCCGTCACAACCGCCACTTTGACGAGCCGCGTTCGGTCATCGACGCGGTCCCCGGTGTGACCTCAGTAGAGATGCACCGTCACCGTGAAAAGGGCTTCTGCTGTGGCGCCGGTGGTGCGCGTATGTGGATGGAAGAGAACATCGGTAAGCGTGTCAACATGGAGCGCACCATCGAGGCTCTCGGCACTGGTGCGAATGTCGTGTCGACGGCCTGTCCGTTCTGCATGATCATGATCGACGACGCCGTGAAGGCGCAGGGTCGTGGCGACGACGTGTCGGTCGTCGACATCTCCCAGGTGCTCGAGCAGTCCTTCTAAGAGCCTGAGCGAGGGGCCACGCGCCCCTCGCTCAGATTTTTTTCTCCCCCGCCCGTCCGCTCGTCATCATCTCGTCATGCGGTGATGTGGCTAAATAATGGCGTATTAGGCGACGAGATTTCCCTCGAGGGCTCATGATGAACAAATCGGACTTTCTCTAGACGCGCCTTAGGAAAAAACATCCTTGCGCGAGGCCCCGTGGGGGCTAAGGTTCCGCCGATGACAATGACGACGGGGCGACAAAATCTCACTCGTGTACGCCTCGAGGGCGTGACGAAATCTTTCGGCGACATGGTTGCCGTCGACAATTTGTCGTTGACCATTGAGCCGGGCGAGTTCATCTCCTTGCTCGGCCCGTCGGGTTGTGGCAAGACCACCACGCTTCGCATGCTCGGTGGGTTCGAAGACCCCACCAGCGGTTCCATCTACTTCGGCGACCGCAACGTCACCGACCTGCCGCCGCACAAGCGCGACGTCAACACCGTCTTTCAGAGCTACGCGCTCTTTCCCCACCTCAGCGTGCTCGAGAACATCGCGTTTGGTCTTCGCCGCAAGAAGGTGTCGAAGGAAGAGGCCCGTCGCCGCGCCGGCGAGATGCTGGATCTCGTTGATCTGGCGGGCCGCGGCGACCGTCGCCCCGCCCAACTCTCCGGTGGCCAGCAACAGCGCGTGGCTCTCGCTCGCGCCCTGGTGAACCAGCCCACCTTGCTGTTGCTCGACGAGCCGATGTCGGCACTCGACGCGAAGCTGCGCAAGCACATGCAGATTGAGCTGCAGCGCCTGCAGGCCCAAGTCGGCATCACCTTCTTGTACGTCACGCACGACCAAGAAGAAGCGATGACGATGTCGGACCGCATTGTGGTGATGAACCAAGGCCATATTGAAGGCTTGGGTTCGCCCGCCACGGTCTACGAGCACCCGACCACCGAATTTGTGGCGTCATTCCTCGGCGCCTCCAACTTGCTCGCCGGAGTTCTTGACCGCGGCGAGACGCAGTCCCAAGTGAACTGCGGGGCCGTGGTGCTGCGTGCCCCCAGCGACCACATCGACGCCGGCCTCAATGGTCGCGCGGTCAAGGTGGGCGTGCGACCCGAGAAAATTCGCATTTCCGAGACCGCGTCGGCCTCCGGTGACGAGAACTCCCTGCCGGGACGCGTCATGGTCTCTACCTTTACGGGTGTAGGCGTGTCGTACATCGTGGAAACGGTGGGCGGCGAGGAATTCACGGTCTATTCGCAAAATCTCGGTGGAGAACCCACCTGGCGCGTCGGCGACGACGTACACATGATCTGGCCGGTGCGCCACACTTTTGTGGTGGCACCCTCAGAAAACAACAATTCACAGGAGGTGGAAGACAATGACAACTAACGGATCTGAAATGGATGCATCGATTATTCGTGGGATGACCCAGCCGAGGATTACTCGACGAGATCTGTTCAAGACGGCGGGCGCCGTCGCGGGCGCGGCCGGATTGTCTTCCGGTCTCTCGTCAGTCGCCGGTGCGTTGCCGAACTCGAACGTGGGTTCCAGCGCGTGGTGGGCATCACAACGGGCGCACCACCAACTGAACTTCGCGAACTGGCCGTACTACATCGACACCTTGAACGGCACTCACCCGTCGTTGGTGGAGTTCAAGAAGGAGAAGGGTACGAACGTCACCTACTCCGAGGTCATTGAGGACAACCCCGCCTTCTATCAGCGCATCATCCCGTCGCTCTCGGCGGGCGGCTCGACGGGTTACGACATCATCGTGATGACCAACAACTCGCCTCAGCTGGGTTACCTCATTCAGGGTGGTTACCTCATTCCGCTCGACCAGAGCGCCATGACGAACTTCAAGAAGTACGCGTCGCCGACGGTCAAGAACCCCGTGTGGGACCGTGGCAACAAGTACACGATGGCGTACCAGTCCGGCTGGACGACCTTGGCGTACGACTCGAACAAGGTCAAGAGCCCGGGTAACAGCCTGTCGTTGATGTTTGACTCCAAGTACAAGGGCAAGGTCGGCATGTTTGCTGACCCGATCGAGCTCGGTGCGATCGGTCTCATGGCTCTCGGCATCAACCCGGCTAATTCCAAGCCGTCGGACTGGACGAGGGCCGCGACCAAGCTGCGCCAGCAGCGCGACAGCGGCATCGTGGCGGCCTACTACGGCAACGACTACATCAACCACTTGAAGAGCGGCGACCTCGCCATCTCCCAGTGCTACTCCGGTGACATCTTCCAGGCCAACGTCAACGGCTCGAAGAACATCAAGTTGCTCACGCCGAAGGAAGGCTTGCTGTTCTGGACTGACAACATGGCCATCCCGCTGTACGCGGCGAACCCGCGCGACGCGATGGCCGCGATGGACTTCTACTTCAGCCCGTTGACCCAGGCCGTCGTCGAGTACTACGTCGACTACATCTGCCCGGTGCCGACGGCAAAGAATGAGCTCCTCAAGCCCACCGGTTGGGACAAGACGGTGCTGGCGGCAATGAAGGCCGAAATTGGTCTCACCTCGACGCAGGTGGCCTCGGCCCCGACGGTCTTCCCGACCGCCAAGGAGAACGCCATCTCCAAGCCGTACTACCAGTTCAAGAGCCAGACGGAAATTGACACCTGGAACGAGACGTTCCTGCCGATCGTTCAAGGTCAATGAGTCGACTCGCATTCGCCCGCCGCTGGGGGCGTGGGGCTACGCCCTACGCCCTCGGCGCGCCGGCAGTTGTGTGGTTAATCGCCCTTTTCCTTATCCCCCTCGTGGTGATGTTGGTGAAGGCACTTGAGACGTGCTCGCCGATTACGCAGGCGTGCACCATGACGTGGCACTGGTCAGAGTTCTCTTACGTCTGGCACGGATCGGCGCAGTCAATCTTCACCAGTCTGCGCTTCGCCGCTTACGCGACCATCATTGACGTCCTGTTGTCTTTTCCGATTGCGTACTGGATTGCCTTTTACGGTGGCCGTCGCAAGAACTTCTTCTTGCTGATGCTGCTCGTCCCCTTCTTCGTGTCCTTCGTGATCCGCACCATCATCTGGCAATTCCTGCTCAGTAGCTCGGGCATCATCTTGACGGTGGCGCGCGACCTCCACTTGGTCGGCGCGGACTACCACGTCTTGCAAACCAGTGGGGCCGTGATTGCGGGCTTGGCGTACAACTACTTGCCCTTTACCGCGCTGCCGATTTTCGTTGCTCTCGAGCGCATCGATAAGAATTTGCTTGACGCCGCGCGCGACCTGTACTCCTCGAAGGTGGAAGTCTTCCGCCGCGTGATTTTCCCGCTGGCGCGACCCGGTGTATTCGCCGCCTTCCTGCTGACCTTCATCCCCGCCTTCGGTGACTACGTGAACCAGCAGGTTCTCGGTGGCATTTCGAACACCATGGTGGGCACGGTAATTCAGAACTACTTCCTTACCTTCTCGAATCCGACGAGTGGGTCGGCCTTATCGGCCATCGTGATGGGCATTTCGCTGATTGCCATCGTGCTCGGTGGTATCGCTATTGGCGCGCGCAATCTGGGCGACTACGTATGAGTCGCAAACCCCGTTTTCTTCCGCTGTACTCCTGGCTGTTGATCGGCTACCTGGTTCTGCCGATCTTGGTCATGGTCGTGTATTCGTTCAACGACGTGGTCACCGGTATTCCCAACGTGAGCTTCACGTGGAATGGCTTTACCACCAGGTGGTATCAACACTGGAGCGACGTGCCCGGCCTCACCGCCTCCGCGTGGCTTTCCATTCGTCTCGCCCTCGCGGCCAGTGCGGCAGCCACCGTGGCGGGCACCATGCTGGCCCTCGCCCTGGTGCGTTATTCCAGTCGACGTTTTCGGGGCAAGGCCGTCATTGACTACTTGATGTACCTGAATATTGCCGCGCCCGAAATTGTGATGGGTTCGTCACTTCTCGGACTGTTTGTCACGATGCGAATTAATCGTGGTTTTTGGACTCTGTTTCTCACCCACGTGGTGTTCTCGGTGGCCTACGTCGTCGTCACCGTGCGCGCTCGACTCACCGGCTTTGACGTGCGCCTCGAAGAGGCCGCTGCCGACCTTGGCTCACAGCCGCTCACGACTTTTCGCCTCGTCACCTTGCCGCTGATTTTGCCGGGTGTGGCCGCCGGTGCGCTCATGGCCTTTGCGTTGTCGCTTGATGACTTCGTCGCCAGCGACTTTGTCAGTGGATCAATTCAGCCCTTCCCCGTGTGGGTGTACGGCGCCACGCGCATTGGCATTCCGCCACAGGTCTTTGTCTTTGGTACCGCGATTTTCTCGCTGGGTCTCATCGCCGCCGTGGTCAGCGTCGTGCTGTCACGTCGCCAACCCGCGCGTTAACCCGCCTGCTTGCCGACGGCCGCCGCGGCCGCTTCTGCTGCCGCCGCGTCGCCGAGATACGAACCACTCACCACCGTGAGGTCGTCTGTGAGCCGGTATCGATAGGGAATGCCGGTGGGAATCTCGAGTTCGGTGATGTCCTCGGGGGCAATGTTCTCGAGCATCATGCGCAGTGCTCGTAGTGAATTGCCGTGGGCCACCACCAGCACGGCGCCACCACGAGAAGCGGTGAGTGCCAAGTCGGGTGCCAAGACCTCGGTGAAGTACGGCGTGGCGCGGGCCACCACGTCCGCCAAACACTCCGTCGCGGGAATTTGCTCGCGCGTCAGGTCGCGATAACGCGGGTCGTCCCAGTTGCCGCGCGGATCGCCGTCGGGCAGGGGCGGCGGTGGCACGTCGTAACTGCGACGCCAGAGCTTGAGTTGATCCATGCCGAACTTCTCCGCCGTTTCCTTCTTGTCTTTGCCCGTGAGGTCGCCGTAGTGGCGCTCATTGAGGCGCCAGTCACGAGTCACGGGCAACCAACTGCGCTGCGCGTGATGCAGGGCGATGTTGGCGGTGCGAATAGCTCTCGTCAGACGCGAGGTGTGCAGCAGTTGAAGGTCGAGGTCAGCCTCGGCCGCCAGCAACTCGCCGGCCGTTGCGGCCTCCTTCTCACCCTGGGCGACGAGGTCAACATCGTGCCAACCGGTGAACAGGTTGAGTTCGTTCCATTCAGAACGGCCGTGGCGCAAGAGAATGAGATCGGGCATGGCTCGAGCGTACCCCTGATGTCCCGCCGTTTTTGGACGTCACGGGGCGCATCGGCCACATTTAGTCTCCCCGTTATGACTCGATTGGCCAACTTCTTTTCCTCGCGCCGTGGCGCTCTGATTACCGCTCTCGCCGCCTTCTTCTTGATTGGCGGCGTGATGGGTGGCCTTAAGACCACCGCCACCAATTCGGCACCTTTGGACCTACCGACGAGTGCCGAATCGGCGCGGGTGCAGGCCATCCAGGCCACTCTTCCCTCCGCCGTGACGACGACGGCGGTCATCGTGATTGACCGTCAGGGAGCGGCACTGACGGCGACGGATATGACGCGCATTTCGGCCCTCTACGACGCTCACTTGTCGTCGTTCGTCGCCTCCGGTGCTCGTGGCTTCACGCAGGTGGGCCACACGGCGGCGTTCATTGTTCTGCCGGTGATCAATGACCCCAACTCGAAGCACATGAGCGATCTCGCCACCCGTATTGAGCATCACGCCCGCGAAGGTCTCATGGACAGTGGTCTGCGCATTTTCCTTACCGGTCCGGTGGGTGTGGAGCGCGATCTCGGCAATGTCTTTAATGGCGCGGACGTGAAGCTGTTGCTTGCGACGGTCATCGTGGTGGCCCTGCTGCTCGTGTTGACGTACCGCAGCGCTGTGCTGTGGTTAGTGCCCCTCATCGTTATTGGTAGCGCCAGTCAGGTCGCCGCGACCTTGGCGGCACAGGTACTCCCACATTTTGGCCTCGTCTACGACGACGCCACCGGCGGCATCTTGTCCGTTCTGGTCTTTGGTGCCGGCACCGACTACTCCTTCCTCCTCATCTCTCGTTACCGCGATGAACTGCGCCAGCACGCCGATCGCCGAGTGGCGATGGCGGCGGCGTGGCGTGGGTCCGTGCCCGCCATCACTGCCTCGGGCGCCACGGTGGCACTCAGTTTGGTGACCTTGGCGGCTGCCCTGATCCCCTCCACCCGCTCATTGGGAGTGGCCTGTGCGGTCGGCGTCGTCGTGGCCGTCGTCGCGGCCATCACCTTTCTCCCCGCCGCCTTGGCCCTCTTTGGCCGCGGCTTGTTCTGGCCAGTTATTCCTCGCTTCGGAGATGAGCACGCTCACGACCACGGCTACTTCGCGCGCCTCGCCCGCTGGGTCAGCCGCCGCCCGCTCGTCGCCACCGTGGGTTCGCTCGTTCTCCTCGCCCTTTTGTCCACCGGTATTGGCCAGAGTTCGATTGGTCTGTCGCAGGCTCAGTCATTCCGCTCGACCCCGCCGTCCATCGTGGGGCAGGAGATTCTGGCGGCGAACTTCCCGGCCGGATCGGCCAACCCCACTTACGTCATCACGCCGACGACGCAGGCAAAATGGGTGGAGACCTTGTTGCCGATGGTCCACGGTGTGGTCAACCCGACTATCTCTGAGCAGTCTGAAAAGTGGACTCAGTTCAGTGTCACTCTGACGGCGTCGCCGGGCACCGCCCAGTCGTATCAAGAAATTCGCAACCTGCGCCGCGAGCTCTCGGCCGTGCCCGAGACCTTGGTGGGCGGTGACGTCGCGCAAACTTTCGATTCGAGTAACGCGCAGCACCACGACCGCAATCTCCTCATCCCTCTCGTGTTGCTCGTGGTGTTGGTGACCTTGATTGCGGTGCTGCGTGGCTTGCTCGCTCCGCTGCTGCTGCTCATCACCGTCATCGCGAGTTACTTCGCCGCACTCGGTGCGAGCGAGTGGCTGTTTAAATACGCGTTTCACTTCGCGGCTCTCGACGTCGGGGTACCCCTCATCGCCTTCATCTTCCTGGCCGCATTGGGCTCGGACTACAACATCTTCCTGGTGAGCCGCATCATTGAAGAGCGCCGGAATCTGTCGCACGTCGATGCGGTCACTCGCGGTCTGTCGGTGACCGGCGTGGTGATCACCAGTGCGGGCATCTTGTTGGCCGCGGTGTTTGCCGTGCTGGGCGTGTTGCCACTCATCACCTTGACTCAGGTGGGCGTCATTGTGGGTATTGGTGTGTTGCTCGACACCTTGCTGGTGCGCACCATCTTGGTACCCGCTCTGGCGGTGTTGACGGGTGACCGCTTCTGGTGGCCGCGCCGTCCTCGCTAACGAGGATCGTTAAAACACCGGCGGTGGGCCGGGGTGAATGAGTTGCTCGATCTGCTGCAAGGCGCTGCCCAGATGGGGGCCGCCGAGAGTGAAAAGCAGGCGGGGCCTCGCGCCACCGCTCGTGACGGTAGCAGCCGCGCAGCCTCCGAACTCGAAGGAGACCGTGATGGCAATCGGACTAGACACGGTCCGTGAGAACTGAATGAGCTCGGGAATCATGTAGTTCATCGGACAGACAGTCCCCGGCGGCAAATTCTGAAGCGGGAGCGCATTGATGATGGCTCGGACCTTCTCGATGACGACGGGATTGGTGGCATACAAGGTGCCGTAGGTGGTTCGCATCGGCAGAGGCCCCGGATACGACCAACTGACCAACTTCATACCCGCCGGGATGTAGGGCGTTGTGGGCGGTTGGGTCGTCGTGGTTGTTGTGGGGGGCGTACGAACAGCCGCCCAGGTGGACGGAATGCCCACGCCAAGAACCAGGATCAGGACAAGGGCGACACGGCGGGCGTTCATGCATCCAGCATGGTTCAGATTTCACCGTGATGGCTGATTTTTCGATGATTTGTGACTTTAGTCACTTCTTATACAAAATCTTGATACGAGGCTTATCAAGTCTTTATACTGAGCTCATACCACCGACGGGAAAGTCCCGACGGCGGCTCAATTCAAGGAGTTATCACTATGGCCAAGGCAGTCGGTATCGACCTCGGCACGACGAACTCGGTGGTCTCGGTTCTCGAGGCTGGAGAGCCCGTCGTCATTCCTAACGCCGAAGGCGCTCGCACGACGCCCTCGGTCGTGGGCTTCTCGAAGACCGGCGAAGTGCTCGTCGGTGAAGTGGCCAAGCGTCAGGCAATCACCAACCCCGAGCGCACCATTCGTTCGGTCAAGCGCCACATGGGCACTAACTGGACCATCGACATTGATGGCACCAAGTACACCCCGCAGGAGATCTCCGCCCGCGTGCTGATGAAGCTGAAGCGTGACGCCGAGGCGTACCTCGGTGAAGCCGTGACCCAGGCCGTCATCACCGTTCCCGCGTACTTCGACGACGCGCAGCGCACCGCCACTAAGGAAGCCGGCCAGATCGCCGGCCTCGAAGTTCTTCGTATCGTGAACGAGCCCACTGCGGCCGCCCTCGCCTACGGCCTCGACAAGGGCCCGGCCGAGCAGACCATCTTGGTCTTCGACCTCGGTGGCGGCACCTTTGACGTCTCCGTTCTCGAAATCGCCGACGGCGTCTTCGAAGTGAAGTCCACCGCGGGTGACACCCACCTCGGTGGTGACGACTGGGACGACGCGGTCATGAACTGGCTGGTGAAGTCCTTCAAGGACACCGAAGGCGTGGACCTCATGGCCGACAAGATGGCTATTCAGCGACTCAAGGAAGCCGCCGAGAAGGCCAAGATTGAACTGTCGTCACTGCAAGAGACGCACGTCAACCTTCCCTTCATTACCGCGACCAACGAAGGTCCCAAGCACCTCGACCTCAAGCTCACGCGCGCCAAGTTCAATGAACTGACCGCCGAGCTGGTCGAGCGTTGCCGCAAGCCCTTTGACTCGGCGATCAAGGATGCCGGACTCACCATCGACAAGATTGACCACGTCATCATGGTGGGCGGATCGACGCGTATTCCTGCGGTGCAAGAGCTCGTGCAGCGTCTTACCGGCAAGGAGCCGAACAAGACAGTGAACCCCGACGAAGTCGTGGCCATCGGCGCGGCCGTCCAGGCGGGCGTGCTCAAGGGCGACGTCAAGGACATCTTGCTCCTCGACGTGACGCCGCTGTCGCTCGGTATTGAGACCAAGGGTGGCGTGATGACCAAGCTCATCGAGCGCAACACCACCATCCCCACGAAGAAGACCCAGGTCTTCACCACGGCGGATGACAACCAGCCCTCGGTGGAAGTGCACGTGCTGCAGGGTGAGCGCGAAATGGCCGCCTACAACAAGACCCTCGGCAAGTTCCAGCTCGTCGGCATCCCGCCGGCGCCCCGTGGCGTGCCGCAGATCGAAGTGACCTTCGACATCGACGCCAACGGCATCGTGCACGTTTCCGCCAAGGACACCGCCTCGGGCAGCACGCAGAGCATGACCATCACCGGTGGCTCTACCTTGTCGAAGGACGACATCGACCGCATGGTGCGCGACGCCGAAGCTCACGAGGCCGAGGACAAGGCTCGCCGCGAAGAGGCCGAAGTTCGCAACCAGGCCGACTCGCTGGTGTACCAGACCGAGAAGTTGCTCAAGGAGCAGGCGGAGAACCTGCAGGGCAGCGAAAAGGACGACGTGGAGCGCGAGCTCGCCGCCGTCACGTCTGCTCTCGAGGGCAGCGACATCGAGGCCATTAAGTCGGCCACCGAGAAGCTCGTCACCGTCAGCCAGACCTTCGGTCAGCGCCTGTACGAAGAGGCCGCCAAGAACCAGCAGGCCGCGGGTGGATCTGAGACGGCCGCGGACGATGACCACATCGTCGACGCCGAGATTGTGGACGAGCAGTGAGCGACGTTAACGAACCGGTGAACCCGGCCGAGGAGCCCGACGACATCGTCGCGCAAGCCGAAGCCGTGCTCGATGAAGCGGGTAGCGACCCACGTAGTGCCGTCGAGCGTGAGCGTGATGATCTTCGCGACATGCTGCAGCGCCTTCAGGCCGACTTCGAGAACTACAAGAAGCGCGTTGTTCGTGACAGTGCCGACACGATTGCTCGTGGCGTCGCCAGCTTGGTCAACAAGCTGCTGCCGGTGCTCGATGCTCTCGACCTCGCCCAAGCTCACTTCACCACCGCCAGCGCCGAGGAACTCGACACGGTGGAGGCGAAGGCCTTGGTGCAGGCACGCGCGCTCTTGCTCGACACCTTGTCCAAAGACGGTCTCGAGCGCATTGACGAGGTCGGTGCGCCCTTTGACCCACAGATTCACGAAGCCGTCGCCCATGTCGACGGTGAGGGCGAGCAGGTGATCGATGATGTCATGCGAGCGGGATACCGCTGGAAGGGCGCCGTCGTTCGACCGGCCATGGTGAGGGTGCGGGGCTAAATGGCCGAGCGCGAATGGTTCGACACTGATTACTACCAAGTCCTGGGCGTGACGTCGTCCGCCACGGACAAGGAGATCACGCGCGCCTATCGCCAGCTGGCCAAGGAGAACCACCCCGACACCAATCCGGGCAAGGAAGAGACCTTTAAGAAGATCTCCGCCGCCTACGACGTTCTCGGCGATGCCGAGAAGCGCAAGGAATACGACGAGGTTCGTCGCATGGGTCCCGCGGCCGCCGGCTTTGGCGGCGGTGGGTTCCCCGGCGGTCCCGGTGGCTTTAACACCGGAGACTTCGGTGATCTCGGTGACATTTTCTCCGGCCTCTTCGGGGGGCGTCGCCAACGCGCCCAGCGGGGGCAAGATCTCGAGACCAATTTGCACTTGTCGTTTCGCGACGCGGTGATGGGCGTCGAGACGCAGGTTCACCTCCCGAGCGAGAAGGCCTGCGCGACCTGTCACGCCACGGGAGTAGCTCCCGGCACCTCGGTGACTACCTGTGAGCGCTGCCAGGGTCGTGGCGTGCTCGCGGATGATCAGGGGCCCTTCTCGTTGTCCTCCGTGTGCCCCTCGTGCAGCGGTCGCGGCGGCCGCATCGAACGACCCTGTCCCACCTGTCATGGCACGGGCCGCGAACTCTCGCAGCGGTCGGTCAAAGTGCGCATTCCCGCGGGTGTCGAGGATGACAAGCGCATCGTGCTCAAGGGCAAGGGTGCTCCGGGCAGCAATGGCGGTCCCGCGGGCAATTTGTATGTCAACGTGCACGTCGCTCCCGATGCCACCTTCGCTCGTCGTGGGCGTCACCTCACCACCACGGTGCGCGTGAGCTTTCCGGACGCAGTGCTGGGTACCACGGTGGACGTTCCCACTCTGGACGAGCCCGTCACGGTGAAGGTGCCGGCCGGTACTCAGCCGGGAACCACGCTGCGCGTGCGTGGCCGCGGGGTCCCCGCGGCGGCAAAGCATCCCCTCGGTGATTTGCTCGTCACGGTGGGTATCGATGTCCCGCGAGAAGTCACTGGTGAACAGCGCCGATTGATTGAAAAACTTCGCAGTGCCTTCGGAGAGAAGAGTGCGTCATGAACGAGAACACCCGTGCCATTTACGTCATCTCCGTCGCCGCACAGTTAGCGGGCGTTCATCCCCAAACTCTGCGCAACTACGAACGCAGCGGTCTGCTCGATCCCTCGCGCACCAGCGGAGGTTCTCGTCGATTTTCTAACGAGGACCTCACACGTCTTCGGCGCATTCAAGAATTAACGGAGGCGGGCTGCAATCTCGAGGGTGTGCGGCGTATCTTGCAGTTAGAGGCCGAACTGGCTCGCACTCGCGAGCAAGTCGCGGAGCTTCAGCGAGAGGTGCAGACCGTGGCAGCTGAGACCACCAAGCAGTTCCGGCGAGATCTCGTGCCCGTGCAGAACACGATGGCCATCTTCGTCAATCGTATTAATCCCCGGAGGTAATTCGCATGGCACTCAATCCGCAAAAATGGACAACCAAGTTGCGGGAGGCCTTCAGCGAAGCCAACACCGCTGCCGCGAGCGCGGGTAATCCTTACATTTCACCCGAGCACATTTTGCTGGCCGCAATTTCGCAAGAGGGTGGCGTGGCACGACCCCTCGTGGCGGCCACGGGCATAGATCCGCTGTCCGTGGTGGCTCGACTGACGGACGCCATTTCACGCCAACCGCGCGCAACGGGCGGGGCGGAGCCGGGACTCTCGCCCGAAGCGCGTCGCGCCATGGAGACGGCCGACGCTCTTCGCAGCGATCTCGGTGATGATTTTCTCTCGGTTGATCACGTCGTGGTGGCCCTCGCGGAGCTTGTGGGCACCGATCGCGAAAAGCTACTCACTGCCCTGCGTCAGGTGCGTGGCAGTCAGCGCATTACGACCGAAGACCCCGAGGGCACCTTTCAATCCCTCGAAAAGTATGGACGTGACCTCACGCAGGTTGCCCGCGCGGGCAAGCTCGACCCCGTCATTGGTCGCGACGACGAGATTCGTCGCGTCATTCAGGTGCTGTCTCGTCGCACCAAGAACAATCCCGTGCTCATCGGTGAACCGGGCGTCGGGAAGACCGCGATTGTGGAAGGTCTCGCCCAGCGCATCGTGGAGGGTGATGTTCCAGAATCACTTCGTGATCGCCGCGTGATTGCCCTTGACCTCGCATCAATGGTGGCGGGCGCCAAGTACCGCGGTGAGTTTGAAGAACGCCTGAAGGCCGTGCTGAAGGAGATTCAAGACTCGAACGGTGAGGTGATCACCTTCATCGATGAACTGCACACCATTGTGGGTGCGGGAGCCTCCGAAGGTGCCATGGACGCCGGCAACATGATCAAGCCGCTGCTAGCGCGCGGTGAGCTTCGCCTCATTGGGGCCACGACCTTGGACGAGTACCGCCAGTACATCGAGAAGGACGCGGCCCTCGAGCGACGCTTCCAACAAGTATTCGTCGGTGAGCCCTCGGTGGAAGACACCATTGCCATCCTCCGCGGGCTCAAAGAAAAGTACGAAGTGCACCACGGTGTTCGCATTCAGGACGCGGCTCTCGTGGCGGCAGCCACGATGAGTCACCGTTACGTCCCCAATCGCTTCTTGCCCGATAAGGCCATCGATTTGATCGATGAAGCCGGTTCTCGCCTGCGCATTGAGATTGACTCCATGCCGACCGAGCTCGACATCGTGCTGCGCCGTATTCGTCAATTGGAAATTCAGCGCGTGGCCCTCGCCAAGGAGACTGATGAGGCGTCCATCGAGAATCTCGCGAAGCTCGATGAAGAGCTCGCCAATCAGCGCGAGCAGGGTGACGCGCTGGCGGCTCGCTGGCAGGGCGAAAAAAACGTCATTGACCGCATTCGCAGCGCGAAGCTCGAATTAGAAGAGCGGCGGGTGGAGGCCGAGCGTCTCGAACGAGATGGCGATCTCACTGGCGCCTCCGCGCTGCGCTACGGCACCATTCCCGAACTCGACCGCACGGTCGCCAGTGCCACCGAGGAACTCGCCGTCCTGCAAGCGAGTGGCGCCTTCCTCAAAGAAGAGGTCGATGCGGAAGACGTCGCCGAGGTGGTGAGTCGCTGGACGGGTGTTCCCGTCTCCAAGTTGTTAGAGGGCGAGCGCGACAAGTTACTGCGCATGGAAGAGCTGCTGCACTCGCGAGTGGTGGGTCAAGACGAGGCGGTAACCGCGGTGGCGAATGCCATTCGCCGCTCGCGTGCCGGACTCGGTGATTCGGGTCGGCCCATTGGATCGTTCCTCTTTCTCGGCCCGACGGGTGTGGGCAAGACCGAGCTCGCTCGCGCTCTGGCCGAATATCTCTTTGATGACGAGCACGCCATGATTCGCATCGACATGAGCGAATACATGGAAAAGCACGCCGTGAGTCGTCTCGTCGGCGCCCCTCCGGGCTACGTCGGCTACGAAGAGGGCGGACAACTCACCGAAGCGGTGCGTCGCCGGCCCTACTCGGTGATCTTGCTCGACGAGATGGAAAAGGCGCACCCCGACGTCTACAACCTGCTGCTCCAAGTGCTCGATGACGGTCGCCTCACCGATGGCCAGGGCCGCACGGTGGACTTCACCAACACCGTCTTCATCATGACCAGTAACTTGCCCGGTGAGCCGTCGGACTTCTTCCGGCCCGAATTCATCAACCGCATCGACGACATCATCCGCTTCCGCTCGCTGGATGAAAAGGACTTGTCGGTCATCGTCGGGATCCAGTTGCAGCGTTTGCGACAGCGCCTCGCCGAAAGGCGTCTCAGCCTGGACGTCAGTGCGGACGCGATGGCGCAAGTCGCTCGCGACGGGTACGAACCGGCCTTCGGTGCGCGCCCCTTGAAGCGCGTCATTCAGCGGCAAATTGAGGACCCCATCGCGCTGGCCATCCTGCAGGGGGTCTACCGAGATGGGGACACGATTCACGTGGATGCGGTGGAGAATCACCTGACTTTTTCCTAAGCGAACTACTGTGACGCCATGACGTCGCCACGTTTCGTGACTCGCCTCGCCTCGCTGAGCTACGGCCGCGCCCTCGCCCTCATCACCTTTCTCGCTTTTGTTTGGCGCGAGATTTACGTGACCTTGGAATTACCCATGCGCAAGGTGACGGATGAGTTTTGGTACATCATGCAGGCGCATCGCTTCTTTGGGGCGCATGCGTGGACCTGTGTCAATTGCTACGCCCCCGCACCCACTGCATCACACGGACCACTGACTTCCACATTGATGGCGCCGGTGGCGTGGCTCTTTCCGAACGCCATGCCGTCTCTACGTTTTGTCATCCCTTTTGTCGGTGCGGCCACGGTGGTGGGTGTGGCGACCTTGGCGAAGCGCGTGCATTCGCCACGTGCCGGCTTAATCGCGGCCACCTTGGCCGCCCTCTATCCCGGTCTGTGGATCCGTGACGGCCTCGTCGTTTCCGAACCCTTCGCCATGTGCGCGTTGGCATGGTTACTGGCGTCGCTCATCAGCTGGTGGCAGCGCCCGTCGTATGGATGGGCGGTGGCGGTCGGACTGTGCGCCGGTGCTATCGCACTGACCCGTTCCGAGTTGTTGCTGTGGGCCCTCCTGGCCATCCTCATCGCCTGGCGAGGCACTCGTCAATGGCGTCTGGTGACCCAGGTGTTGTTGATGGTGGGTCTCATTGTGGTGTCGATTTCACCATGGATTGCGTATAACAACGGACGCTTCTCAAAGCCCGTCTACCTCTCGACAAATCTCGGCATGACGTTGGCGGGGGCAAACTGTCATCTGACCTATTACGACGGGCGATTTATGGGTTATGACGCCTGGGCCTGCGCCTTGGCAGCGGAGAACTCGGTGGCCGCCATTCCCGACGAGTCAGTGAAGTCCAGCGTGATGACTCACGAAGCGACGACATATATTTCCGCACACTTGTCCCGACTGCCGATCGTCATTGTGGGACGCGAATTGTGGCTCTTCGGGCTGTATCGCCCGAATGCCGTCGTCGGCATTTCTCAGCTGGCGAGCCAGCCGAAATGGGCGACATGGCTACAAGCCGCAGGTGCGTGGGTTCTCTACCCGATTTTCCTCGTGGTGATGTGGAAGCGTCGACGACTCGCCGATGTCACCTCACGACTCTTTGCGCGCATCACCGTGATGACTCTTGCCTTCGCTCTTTTCTTGGCGGCCGCTTTCGTGGGCCACTGGCGCTATCGACTAGGCCTCGACGTGGTCGCTCTCGTCACCGTGGCCTTATGGCTCGCCGACCGCTCACGCGGTGGTGAACAGGCGACTTCGCTCTAAGAATCGTTGAAAAGTCAGACCTTCTGCCGTCTTACCAGTCCACGGCATCCATCATTTAGACTTCCACGGGAGTAGGCCTACTCCGGAAAGCGTGGGTTCTCATGCCAGCAACCGTGGTTGTCGGAACGCAGTGGGGTGACGAAGGTAAGGGCAAGTTGACCGACCTTCTGGCCGGTGAAAGCGATTTTGTCGTTCGCTATCAGGGTGGGCACAACGCGGGTCACCGCATCGTCGTCAAGGGTGAAACCTTCGCCTTGCAGCTCGTTCCCTCCGGAATCTTGTACCCGCACGTCACTCCCGTCATTGGTAACGGCGTGGTGGTGGACCCGGCCGTACTGATCCAAGAACTCGATGGCCTCATTGCCAAGGGCGTGGATGTGTCCAAGCTCATCGTCTCGGGCAACGCGCACCTCATCATGCCGTATCACCAAGAACTTGACCGAGTAACCGAGCGTTACCTCGGCAAGAACGCCTTGGGTACGACCAAGCGTGGCATTGGACCGGCGTACGCCGACAAAGCCAGCCGCGTCGGTCTGCGCGTGCAGGACTTGCTCGACCCGAAGATTTTCCGCGAAAAGCTCGACATGGTGCTGGCGGAAAAGAACCCCCTCCTGACTCGCGTCTACAACCGCATGCCCATGGACGCCCGCGCCATTTCGGCTCGCTACCTGGACGAGTTCGCCGCTCGCCTCACGCCCATGATTGCCGACACGGTCGGCATCTTGCACGACGCTCTCGACGAGGGTAAGAAGCTGCTGCTCGAAGGGGCGCAGGCGACCTTCCTCGACCTCGATCACGGCACCTATCCCTTCGTAACGAGTTCGAACCCGGTCGCCGGTGGTGCGGCGGTGGGCTCGGGGCTCGGACCGCACGATCTCACTCGCATCTCGGGAGTTGCGAAGGCGTACATCACCCGCGTGGGCGCCGGTCCCTTCCCCACGGAACTGACCGATGACCTCGGTGAAACCTTGGTCGACCGTGGCCACGAATTTGGAACCAACACCGGCCGTCGCCGTCGCGTGGGATGGTTCGACGCG
>CAISIU010000009.1 GCA_903885505.1 uncultured Actinomycetes bacterium
ACCGACCTCGTGCGCGTCAAGACCAGCTCGCGGCAGTAATAGTCCGAGCGCCTCTCGCAGCACCGGTTCAATCGCTCGGCCGCGCCACGTGGGCCACTGCGCTCTGATTCGCTCGACGACGCGGTCGCCTCGGCCTCGTTCAATTTCGTGCAGATACGGACCAATGAAACTGAGCCAGAAGCGAAGATACGAGTCGTTGATGCGGTAGCGCGCGTTTCGAGATGCGGCCAACGTGAGGGGGAGGTCCTTCGAAATCACTCGCTTCGCCACTAGGACATCTAACGAGCGCGACAAGCTCATCTCGTAGAGGCCACTTCGAGACTGAATGCTCGAAAAGGTGCGCTCACCGTGACCGATGACACTCAGAACGTCGCGGGCTTGGGCTTCGTGCGGGAACTCGGCCGACAGTACGCGCTCGGCACTCACGATGAGAGGCGACGTGGGGCGCCGACACATGTCATCGAGAAAGTCCCAGATCGATACGCCCGCCCGCCACTCGTCACAGATGAGGGGGAGGCCCCCGGTGATGAGATAGGCATCGAGCGCGTCAGCGCTCGATGCGCTGCGAACGAAGTGTCCCGTTTCCCGTGGCGACAAGGGTGGAACGACCATCTCTACCCCCCGACCGTAAAAGGGACGGCCGTAGGTGGACAGTGATTCCATCATCGCAATGTCAGATCCGATGAGGATGAGCAAGACGGGCTTTCGCGATAGCAGTCGATCCCATATTTTCTGCAAGGTCCCCTCGACGTCGGGGAAATCATCGATGAGATATGGCAATTCATCGATAATCACCACCGAGGGCTCGTCGTTGCTCAAGGAGGCGTTGAGAAGGGTGAATGCCGCCGCCCAATCGGAAAATCGCTGGCCGCGAAAGAGCTCTGCCGCCGGCAGAGAGGAGTTCGACACGTCTGATGCGAAGTGGTCAAGCTCGAGTTGGCCGGCCCGCGATGCCGTGAAATACACGGTGGGGGCTTTGACTCGTTGAGCAAAAACTTCCGCGAGACGGCTCTTCCCGACGCGGCGGCGCCCGCGAACGATGACACAGCGACCAGGAGTCTCGTCCCCGACGGCATCGCGGACATGATCAAAGTGTTCTTGAAGTTCTGCCAATTGGCTTTGGCGTCCGATGAAGTCCATGATTTACTTTCGAAAGTTAACTATCATCAATGATAGTATCATGAATGATAGTTAACTTTCTTCGTGACCAAAAGCCCCGTGGTGACTCGAATTCACTGCGGTACCCAGTACCGTCTGGCGAAAATCTGCGGAACGTTCTTCCCAGTTCGCGTACTGACTAAAGCTCGGAGCGGCCGGCGACAAGAGCACGGTTCCCCCCTTCGGCAAGGCACAGATGGCGTGATCTACCGCCTCATCCATGGACTGCGCGTGGGTGAGAGCAATGTTGGGAACGAGCGACATCACCGCCTGGGCGATGCGCTCCCCGGCCGTCGGCATGACGATGAGGGCCACCTGTCCACGCTCGGCAATAGCCCGCGCCAAGGGTGTGTAGTCCACGCCCCGATCAAAGCCACCAACGATGAGGGCGATGTCGCCACTCACGGCCTCGAGCGCGGCAATGGTGGGAAGTGGGTTGGTCGCGAGACCGTCATCAATGAAAGTCAACCCATCGCGACGCGCCACCACCGTGAGTCGTCCGGCCAAGGGAGTGAAGTCGTCGCGATTCTGTATCGCCGCCTGGTGAAGAACATCACCGGGGAGACCCGTCAGGGCGCTGGCCGCGACCAACGCCACCTGCACGTTGCGGTCATTGTGGGTGCCGACGAGTCCCAGGGCCTCGCGCAGTTCACTATCTCCCGCGCTCACCCACGTCACGTCTCCACCGAGCAGTTCGTGTGCGTCGCGAAGTGCGACGTCATCTGACACAACGGTGGCGTGCTCGCCCGGCTTCGAGGTCAGCGACAACTTGTCACGGTGATAGGTCGTCATGTCGCCGTGCCAGTCGAGGTGATCGGCACCCAATGAGGTCACCACCACGACCGCGGGGGCGTCGTTGACATCTACCGCCTGGAAGCTGGAAGTTTCGATGATGAGATATCCCCCGTCGTCTTCGAGGGCGTAGGGCGGCACGCCGATGTTGCCGGCGGAACGTGCCGAGAGACCGGCGGCGTTGATGATGAAGGTCATCAGCGAGGTCACCGATGACTTGCCCTTGGTGCCGGTGACCATGGCGATACGCGACCTATCGGCGTCCGCCAGCCACAGCGCCAAGCTGCTGGTCACCACCACGCCACGTGATTCCAGCTCCATCACGTCCGCGCGACGTCGCGGGATGCCGGGGCTCTTGAGCACCACGTCGCATTCAGCCAGCGCGTTAAGGCCGCCGTCGGACGTGGCGAGGACGTGCTCGTCGTGGGGCTGATCATCAACGAGGACGAGCTCACCGACGCGAGAGCGCAGGTAGGCCTCGCTGGCACGTCCTTCGACGCCGTATCCCCAGATGCCGACGCGCCGTCCGGCGAGGTCAGCGACGCCACGTGGCCGGGACACGGTCATCTCCTTGGTCATTCATGAGTTCATCGATGCCGACCGTGGCCGGTGCGCGCTGCGCGAGGTCAGCGAGGTCAGACGCGTCACTCCAGTCGGGATGCGTGACGACCGCGGCCAATGCCGCGCGACACTCGGTGACGTCACCCACGCACTCAAAAGGTTTGGGTCCATCAATGAGTCCGAGCAAGGTCTCGAGTGACGAGCGCAGGGGAGCGTGAGTGAGCGGTTCGGTGCCGTCAAAAATCTGGCGCAGTTCAGAACGCTCGACGAAGGGTGCGAGCATCAGGTTGACGAAGAGACACTTGTCGCACTCGCCACACCAGGTCACCGCGCGCGACTCGACATCTTGGCGGAAGGCTCGGTTGCAGCTACGCACCACGCGCAGCAGACTCGGGTCGCTAGCAATGTCCCTCGCGACCCAGGGCTCACTCTTGGCGCGCAGAAAACTCGCGACCGTGAGGGGGGCCACGACTCGTTCGCTGATGGCGTTCGCGAGCAGGACTTCGGCCTCGGCTGACTTGCTCCACTGGTGATTGACACCGCGGCCATTCACGACGATGTTCGGAACTGAGGCGGAGTGTTCGTTCGACAAGATCACCGAGCCGCGACCATCCGCCAGGGCCACCGCGGCGGCGGCCACCGTGATCATGGCGGTGACCGGCACGTGGCCGTTTAGCCAGTGGGGCTGGGGGGTCGTGATCTGGGGGTCGAGTGTTCGCGTGAGGCGACGCACCGGCGTGCCGGTCTCGGCCATGGCGTTCTCGAGGGCGGCGAAGCGTCCGCTGGCGGGGCTGACGACGAAGAAACTCATCTCTAGCTGCGGGGAGAGGTGGTGCCAGGTGGCGACTGAGTCAATACCGCCGCCGAAAGGCACAAGCACGCGCTGCGAGTCCAGGGGTGCCGCGCTCGCCTCGACATCACGGCCACCGATGATCTCGACCCCCGAGAGGTCGATGCCGTTTCGATAGGCGTATTCCCCGAGCCCGTCGCGCACCGCGGCCTCAAGCAGAGCGCGACCCGCGTCACCAAGAGGAATGTCGCCCACGTCGATAATCGGAGCCGCGCCGGCTTTGTAATACGACAGTCCCGCGAGCAGTCCCCAGAGTTCAACGAGCGGGCGCGCCGGCTCCAAGTTCAGACCCTCGTCACTCACCAGAGTTTCGGTGAAGGTGAGGTCGTCCAGCTGCACCGTCACCGAGGCGCGAGGTCCGTCGACGCTGACGTCGAGGTAGGAGAAGCGTGACGCCCAGGGTGAGCTCATGACAGGTCCATCGTAGGACGCCACGCGGCCACGAGGCCGTGTCGTCCGCAGGGTCGCTGCGCTCGATCGGAAAAAAGCCGGGGGTCGGTGTCGGTGCGATTGGTCACCGCCATCACGTCATCGGCGAGGCTGGCCAATTGGAAGAGCGCCACCGTGGTGATGTCGAGACGGAAGCGGTCACCGTCGGCGACGAGAGCTCCGGGGACGTGGGCAAAGTGCTCGGCCACCTCGGGGCCGACTTGGTAGCCCGCCTGGCTGATGGCGGGCCCGACCACGGCCAGACAGTCATCGCCCAGTTGTTCGCGCGCGGCGCGCAGCGCTCCGGCGGCGAGACCGCGCCAGCCCGCGTGCACCAGGGCCAGTCGCCGGCGTCGGCGATCGATCAACGCCGCGGTGAGACAATCGGCCGACATCACCATCGCGGGCCCGTCACCCTGCGCCACCACGATGATGTCCGCCTCACTGTCGCGTTCGATGTCTCGGTATTTCACGACCTGACGGCCATGCACTTGCGACACGCTGCGCACGGGTCCACCCATGAGCTGTGCGAGTCGACGACGATTTTCGTCCACGGCGTCTGGTTCATCACTCACGTGATAACCGAGGTTCGCCGAGGCGTAG
>CAISIU010000010.1 GCA_903885505.1 uncultured Actinomycetes bacterium
CGGAGGCGTTCACCGTGGCGCATCGGAATCCTTCGACGAATCGCACGACCTCGTCGCCCTCTCACGAACCTCCGTCGTCGTGGTGGCGAGTGGCTGCAAGTCCATCTTGGATGTCGGCGCCACCTTGGAGCGCCTCGACACTTTGGGAGTGGGCGTGGTCGGTTACCAAACCGACTCTTTCCCCGGCTTTTATCGTCACTCCACCGAATTTGCTATCGACTGGCGCAGCGAGACCGCGGCCGAGATCGCGCGCATCTTTGATGGCCACCGGGAGATCTCGGGCACCGCTCTCGTGGTCGCCAATCCCGTGCCCCTCGATCGCCAACTGGACGAGGCGCTTCACGACGCCGCACTCGCCGAAGGCCTTCGCCGGGTGGCGGCGGGCCATGTCACCGGCAAGGCGGTCACTCCCGTGCTTCTCTCCGCGTTCGCGGAGTTCACCTCGGGGGTATCGGTCACCGTCAACACCGACCTCGTGGTCAATAACTCCGCCATCGCCGGCCAGATAGCTGCCGAGCTCGCGTCGCGATGACCGCACCTCGCTTGCTCGTCGCGGGCCACATCATGATGGACGTGGTGGTTAAGCCCGAGTCGGCCATTGAACCCACCAGCGACACCCCCTCGCAGGTGTCGATATCGCGGGGCGGGGCGGGGGCCAACATCGCTCGCTCCGCGCACGCTACGGGTGTGACGGCCACCTTCGTCGGGGCCATCGGTGATGACCTCATCGGCAGTCTGGTCGCCTCGCAATTTGATTTCCCCGTCGAATTTCAGCGCTCCGCTTTACCCACTGGTGCCTTGGTCGCACTCGTGCACGCGGACGGCCAGCGAGCCATGCTGACTCAGGCCGGGGCAAATGACGACCTCTCGAGCGACTTTCTCATTCAGGCTCTCGAGACGCACCAACCTCAGTGGTTTCACTTGTCGGGCTACGTCATTTTGTCGCCCGCGACTCGCGCCGCGGGTCAGGCGGCCATCTCCCACGCGCGGCACCTCGGTATTCCGGTCTCGACGGACGCCTGTTCGGTCGGACCGCTCACTGCCATGGGCCCACGGACGTTCATTGAGGCCATTACGGGGGTCTCTCTCCTCTGCACGAACGCCGAAGAGTTTGAGATTCTCGAGCCCCACCTCGGTGACGTCGACCTCGACCTTCTGACCACTCTCGGAGCCGACGGTGCACGCTTTTCCACCCGTGATGGGCGATGGGAAGTCCCCTCGGTGGCCACCACGGTGATCGACACGACGGGTGCGGGCGACGCGGCGACGGGAGCCTTTTTGGCCTCACGCCTGCTCAACGCTGATCCCGAACTGGCCTTGCGGTCAGCCATGAGCCGAGCCGCCGAGGTCATCGGACGACTCGGCGCCAACTGAGCTATTCGCGGCTGAAGGGAATGCCGTCAGCTGCGGGTGGGCGAATGCGACCGACAAGGCCCGCCACCGCGGCAATGGTGATGATGTACGGCAGCGCACTAATGAACTGCTGCGGGATCACCAACTGGTTGAGGTAGATGTTGAGATTCGCGCTCATGGCAATCGTGAAGCCGAAGAGCAGCGACGCGGCCAGTGCGCCATAGGGGCGCCAG
>CAISIU010000011.1 GCA_903885505.1 uncultured Actinomycetes bacterium
AGTCTCCCCGCAGCATCACGGCACCGCGGGGTTCATAGTCATAACCTCTACCCCAACCATCAACGACGATGGAATGTAGGGGGGAATTATGTCGCAGGAACAGACGGATAACGACCGGCTCTCAGCCCTGGGGTATCGCCAGGAGCTGAAGCGTGTCTTGTCATTGTTTGACAACTTTTCGGTGGCTTTCAGCTACCTCAGTCCCATGGTGGGCATCTATTCGCTGTACACCATCGGTGCGGGGTCGGGCGGCCCGGCCTACATCTGGCTCATTCCCGCCGTCGTGATCTGCATGCTCAGCGTGGCTCTCATCTACGGTGAGCTCGCAAGTGAGTACCCCTTGTCCGGCGCTCTCTATCAGTACGGCAAGTTCAATGTCGGCAGTCGTTACGGCTGGTTCGTGGGCTGGATCTACGGCTTCGCCCTTCTCGCCACCGTGGCCTCCGTGGACTCGGGCGCCGTGTCCTACGTCTGCACCTTGATCAATAAGTGGTTCGGCACCCATTGGGATTACACGAACCACGTGACATTGGTGGCCATCACCGCCACCTTGATCGTGTCGTCGTTCATTCTGAACTCCGTCGGCGCCAAGGTCATGGGTCAGGTGGCTCGATTCGGTGTCTACGTCGAAACCATTGGCACCTTCGGTGTGTTCATCGCTCTGGCGTGGCACTTCCACCACGGCCTCGGCTACATCTTCACCACTCAGGGTGTTACCCACGCCGCGACGAACCCCCTGGGCGTGAACTTCGGCGGCAACTGGATCACCGGCGCCGCGCTGGTGGCCGTTCTCGCCAACGTTTACATCTTCTTTGGCTTTGAATCTGCCGGTGACATTGCCGAGGAGACTATTGAGGCCACTCGCCAAGTGCCGCGGGCCATGCGTAACGCCTTGATCTATGGCGGCGTCGCCTCCTTCGTGTTGGTGTTGGGCCTGTTGCTGGCCACTCCGAGTGGCGCCGGTGGCTTCACCGCCGCGATTTCCGGCGGCATCCCGGGCATCCTCGCGGTCTTGCCCGGTTGGCTGCAGGACTTCTTCCTGGTCATGGTCATCATCGCCTTCTTCAGCTGCGGCACCGCGGTGCAAGGTGCCGGCGCTCGCGTTGCCTTCGCCTTGTCGCGTGACCACGCCCTGCCGGCTAGCAACTGGATTCGCAAGGTCTCGAAGAAGGGTGCCACTCCGGTGAACGCCCTTCTCATTGGCCTCGTGATTCCCGTGCTGTTCACCTTGCTGGTGGCGGTCAACCCGCCGGCGAAGGGCTGGCACATCTTGTGGTTCACCTACCCGGCCGGCGTGAACGCGCTGTACGCCTTGGTGTCCTTCGCCACCTCGGGCATTTACCTGTCCTTCTTGCTGACCTGCGTCGGCGCACTGATTGCGCGTCTGCGCGGCTGGAAGCCCTCGGGCGTGTTCACTCTCGGCAAGTGGGGTCTCCCGGTCAACCTCTTCGCGGTGATCTACCTCGGACTCATGTTGCTCAACATCGTGTGGCCGTCGGCACTGACCAGTGGCCGCGCCATGTACTTCAACTACGGCTGGGTGACGCTCGTCATCATGGTCATCATCGTTGCGATTGGCGCGATTTACGAAGCCATCGCCCGCCCCGACAAGAAGATGCCCCTTCAGACCAGTCTCTGATCACTCAGAGCCTGTTGGCATACAGGTAACTGGGTGGCGCGCCGCCTCCACGGCGCGCCGCCCATCGCCTTGCCATGGGACAACGGCCGAGATGGCCAGGAAACTATCTAGATAGAGAAGTCAGTGTCATCGACCCATTGTTCTTCGGGTCGATGATCAATCGAATGACGCGGAATCCCGGTCACTGATTCGAGATGCTGCAGTCGGTGAAAGACATCCGACAGGGCAGCGGCCACCAAGTCGGGGGAGTCTTCGCGAAGCTCGGCCGCGTCGTGGCGATGCGCTCCTTCGCGAACGGCGCGTCCGGGAACACCCACGACCACGGCACCGGCCGGTACGTCGGCGATCACCACAGAATTGGCACCAATACGTGCCCCTTCGTGCACCGTGATGGGGCCGAGCACCTTGGCGCCGGCGCCAATAACCACGCCATCTTCAATATCGGGGTGGCGCTTCACGCCACGCTCGATGCTGGTGCCCCCGAGGGTGACGCCTTGATAGATCGTGACGTCATTGCCTACGGTGCAGGTCTCGCCGATGACGACGCCGGTGGCGTGGTCGATAAAGACGCGCTGACCGATAACGGCGGCGGGGTGAATGTCCACGCCCGAGACCCGTCGACCGATGTTGGACACCACGCGCGCGAGGGTGACGCGGCCGTGGCGGTGAAGAAAGTGCGCGAGGCGATGTGCGACTAGTGCGTGAAAACCGGGATAGGCCAAGATGACGACGGCCGTCGAGTGGGCCGCCGGATCTTTGGCCGCAATGGCCCGAGCGTCGCTCAGGAGGCTCACTTAGTCAACGAGACCTTCGAAGAGCGCGGTGGAAAGGTAGCGCTCACCGAAGGAAGGAATAACCACCACGACACGCTTTCCGGCCAGCTCGGGGCGAGCGGCAACCTGCAACGTAGCGTAGAGGGACGCGCCCGAGGAGATGCCAATGAGCAGGCCCTCGGTGGTCGCCGCGGCGCGAGCCGTCGTGAAGGCGTCAGCGGCATCCACCTGAATGATTTCGTCAATCACGGAGGCGTCGTAGATGGCGGGAATGAAACCGGCACCGATGCCCTGCAGCGGGTGCGGTCCCTTGGTGCCACCGGAGAGCACCGGCGAGGCGGCGGGCTCCACGGCGATGATCTTGATGTTCGGGTTCTTCTTCTTGAGGCCACGGCCCACACCGGTCACGGTGCCACCGGTGCCCACACCCATGACGACGACGTCAACGTCACCATCGGTGTCATCCCAAATTTCAACGGCCGTCGTCGCTTCGTGAAAGTCCGGGTTGGCTTCGTTGGTGAACTGACCCAAGATGAGGTGGTCGGGCTGTTCGGCAATTTCCTTCGCCTTGGCGATCGCGCCACCCATGCCGTCGGGGCCGGGAGTGAGGACGAGCTCGGCGCCGTAACCACGAAGGAGCGCGCGGCGCTCCTTGCTCATGGTCTCCGGCATGGTGAGAATGCAGCGGTAGCCACGCTCGGCGGCGATCATCGCGAGTGAAATACCGGTGTTACCACTGGTGGGCTCGACGAGGGTGATGCCAGGCTTCAAGATGCCGGCCTTCTCGGCGGCGTCCACCATGGCGAGCGCGGCACGGTCCTTGACCGAGTGACTGGGGTTGAAGAACTCGAGTTTGGCCACCACCTCGGCGCCACCGGCGGGGGCGAGACGGTTGATGCGAACGAGAGGAGTGTGGCCGACGAGGGCGCTAATACTGGAGTGAATCTTCATGGGCGTAATCCTACTGAGGTGCTAGGAATTGGTGCTAGGAGAATTTCCTAGTAACGACGACATTGTTACTTCCTCGGGCAAATAGTTCGAGGCCCGTAGGACGCGGGTGGCGAATGATCAGCGCGATGGGCGGTGCGGGTGAGGCTCGCTTACTCGTAGTGCGGCGGACGTTCGTAGTGATCACGTCGAAGTCGACTTACTTCGGCGGTTAGACGGGCAATTTCGGCCCGCAGGTTCTCCACGAGCTGCTCTAGCTCGGCCACCTTGTCGTTCGAATCACTCACGCGACAACGCTACAGGGCGTATCGTAGGCAGCGCAGTGTCAAGGGGGACATCATGGCTCGACTCGAAAATCTTCGCGGATATCGCTACGGCGAAATTCTTCTTCTGAAGCAAGACGACCGCGGTTTTTACGCCGAGGTGTGGAACACCATGGGTTTCAACGACTGCCCGCCCGTAGAGATCGATGCCATAGATCTCGAGGCCGAAGCCGCGGCTCGTGGCGCCATTTTCGCGATGAAGAATGGCCCGCGTTTTTGGACCTTCGACGCCCTCGAAGCGTCTATGCGAGAGACGGCTGAAGTGACCACTTTCGGGACCTTAGGGATGTTCCTGGCCGCCACTGTGACCTTCGGTGACACGCCGCCGGCACGCATGGACTACGTCGAGCGTTGGGTGGAGCGAGACAACTGGTGGGAGTTTGCCGCACACCAACCCCGCTATTTCTTGACGGCTGCCAACGGTGATCGCTACGTCATGCAAGCCTTCGCGCACTACGTCGACGCGACACAAACGATGGATACCTTGCGCGATTTGGGCTCGGTACTGCAACTGCCGGAGGGCTGGAGCTTTAGCTACGACCTCGACCCGGCGACCACGCTGCGCATCGGTACGCCGGACGACAACCAAGCCTGTGTCTTGCAAGACGAGAAGGCCAACACCTACCAAAAGATTTTGGTCACCGAAGAGTTCTAATCAGGCGGGGCCGAAGCGCCACGGACCAGCCAGAACCTGGTCGATGGCCGCAATCGATTGCGCCACGCGCTGTTCGTGGTTTACGCCGCTGACTTCAATCCAGGGAGTGGCCTGGCCACGTAGGGCCTCGCGGAACATGTCTGTCATATCCTCGCGGACGTGCTCGCCGTCGCGAACGCCGTCTTGGACGAAGTCCACGCCGTCGTGCGTCGTCAAGATGTAGAGGGCACGCGGCGCGTGCTGGGAGAAAGCGGCAACGTCCGGAGAGATGTGGCCAAGGTAACGCTGCTGCCAGACCAAGGACGCAAAAGAGTCGGTATCGCAGAGCATGAGGGGGCCACCCAGTCGCGCCGCTTCATCTTCGAGGCGATTTTGTTCACGCACGATGTCGATGAAGTCCTTATCGCTCCACTCGAGGTCCCACATCGTGGGCTCGGGGAGGTTCAGGAGCGCTCGTTCCGTGCGCAGCTTGTTCAACTTGATCCACGACATGTCACGCCCGAATTCACGTACCCATTGCGTGAGGCCGTAGGGGCC
>CAISIU010000012.1 GCA_903885505.1 uncultured Actinomycetes bacterium
CATCAACTACCGGACGCTTCGCCCCGAGAAGGACGGACTCTTCTGCGAGAAGATCTTCGGACCTCAAAAGGCCTGGGAATGTGCCTGTGGCAAGTACAAGCGCGTGCGCTTTAAGGGCATCGTCTGTGAGCGCTGTGGCGTTGAAGTCACCAGCGACAAGGTGCGTCGCGACCGCATGGGTCACATCCAGTTGGCGGCTCCGGTCGTTCACATCTGGTACCTGCGCGGTACGCGCTCCTGGTTGGCCTACCTCCTTATGGGCACCAGCCCCAAGGAAGAACTGAAGGCCAAGCAGCTCGAGAAGGTCATCTACTTCGCGGCCAACATGGTCACGTTCGTGGACGTCGAAGCTCGTCACGCCGCCTTGCCGGAACTGCGCGAGATGCTGCAGGAAGAACTGCGCGACATCGACGGCGCCGTCAAGCGTGGCGAAGAAGAGCAGCTCAAGGTGCTCGAGAAGAAGCTCGCTGACCTCGAGGCCGAAGGTGCCAAGGAAGCCGAGATTCGTGCCGTCCACAAGGCGCACGACCGCGACATCCAGTCGATGAAAGAGCGCCTCTTTGAGGACCGCGAGCTCGCCGAGAACACCTTCAAGACCTTTGAAGGCCTCCACAGCCGCCAGATCATCGAGGACGAAGTTCTCTACCGCGAAATGACGTACCGCTACGGCGACTACTTCGAAGGCGGCATGGGAGCCGAGGCCATCTTGCGTCTGATTGACCGCATGGACCTCGACACCGAAGAGATCACCATGCGCGAAATGATCGACGCCAAGGACGGCCGCAAGAAGCTGTCCGCGCAGCGTCACGCCAAGATGCTGAAGCGTCTCGCCATCGTGCAGTCGTTCAACCGTCGTGACGAGAAGGGCGAGCGCATCAACGACCCGCGCGCCATGATCTTGGAAGCCGTGCCGGTGATCCCGCCAGACCTGCGCCCCATGGTGCAGCTCGACGGTGGCCGCTTTGCGACCTCGGACCTCAACGACCTCTACCGCCGCGTGATCAACCGCAACAACCGTTTGAAGCGACTGCTGGACCTCCAGGCTCCGGACATCATCGTCAACAACGAAAAGCGCATGCTGCAAGAAGCGGTCGACGCCCTCTTTGACAACGGCCGTCGTGGCCGTCCGGTCACCGGCCAGTCCGGTCGTCCGCTGAAGAGTCTGTCGGACATGCTGAAGGGTAAGCAGGGACGTTTCCGTCAGAACTTGCTCGGAAAGCGCGTCGACTACTCGGGCCGTTCGGTCATCGTGGTCGGACCGACCCTGAAGCTGCACCAGTGTGGACTGCCGAAGATGATGGCGCTCGAGCTCTTCAAGCCCTTCGTCATGAAGGCCCTCATCTCGGACGGCACCGCGCCCAACATCAAGAGCGCCAAGCGCATGGTGGAACGTCGCAAGGCCGTCGTGTGGGACAAGCTCGAAGAAGTCATTCGCGAGCACCCGGTGCTTTTGAACCGTGCCCCGACGCTTCACCGCCTCGGTATCCAGGCTTTCGAGCCCATCTTGGTGGACGGTAAGGCAATCCAGGTTCACCCGCTCGTGTGTAAGGCGTTCAACGCCGACTTCGACGGTGACCAGATGGCCGTGCACGTCCCGCTGTCTGTTGAGGCTCAGGCCGAAGCGCGCATCTTGATGTTGTCCACCAACAACATCTTCACGCCCGCCACCGGTCGTCCCATCACCGAGCCGGCTCAGGACATGGTCTACGGCGCGTACTACTTGACGGCGGACGCCACGGTGTCGCCGGACAAGCCCCGCGCCTTCCGTCACGTCTACGAAGTCGAAGCGGCTCTCGCGAACAAGGCCATCGAGCTGCACGAGGCCATCGAGATCCGTCCCCTCGCGGGCTCGGACCTTGACGCGCGTCTCGCCGCGGCGGGCGTGGAACTCACCGGTGCGTCTCGTCGCTTGACGACGACCGCGGGCCGCGTGCTGTTCAACGAAGCGCTGCCGGTCGGCTTTAAGTTCATCAACTCGCTGGTCGGCAAGAACGCCTTCCCGATTGGTGCGCTGGTCGAAGAGATCGCGAACGGCTTTGGTCGTTCCGAGGTCGCCGTGTCGCTGGACGCCATCAAGTCCTTGGGCTTCCGTTACGCCAGCCAGGCGGGACTCACCATCGCGGTGGGTGACGTCGTGGTCGCGCCGGACAAGGCTGAGATTCTCGACAAGTACGAGAAGCAGGCGGCCAAGGTCGAAGAGAACTACAAGCGTGGTGTGATCGTTGACGACGAGCGTCGTCAGCAGGAGATCGAAATCTGGACCAACGCCAACCGCGAAGTGGGTGAGTCATTCGACCGCGCCATGAACGCGCAGCGTGCGAACCCGATCCGCCAGATGGTGGACTCCGGTGCGCGTGGTAACAGCCAGCAGATCCGTCAGATCGCCGCCATGAAGGGCCTCGTGTCGAACCCGAAGGGTGAGATGATCCCTCGTCCGATCAAGAACTCGTTCTACGAAGGTCTGTCGGTCCTCGAGTACTTCATCTCCACCCACGGCACCCGTAAGGGACTGGGTGACACCGCCCTTCGCACCGCTGACTCGGGTTACCTGACGCGTCGTCTCGTCGACGTCGCCCAGGAGCTCATCGTCAAGGAGCAGGACTGTGGCACCGGCCGTGGTATCTGGATTGAGCACGTCGCCCCGGACAGCCGTGGCAAGCGCGCTCACCTCGAGACCAAGCTCTGGGGCCGTTTCACCATCGAAGAGCTCGTGCTCTCGACCGGTGAAGTGGTGCCCGCCGGCACCATGCTCAACATGGACGACGTCTACACGCTGCGCGACGACGAGGCCATCTCTCGTATTCGCGTGCGCTCGACGCTGACCTGTGACGCGGTGCAGGGTGTCTGTGCGACCTGCTACGGCTTGTCGCTGGCGACCCACGAACTCGTGGAACTCGGTGAGGCCGTCGGCGTGATCGCCGCGCAGTCCATCGGTGAGCCCGGTACTCAGCTGACCATGCGTACTTTCCACTCCGGTGGTGTGTCCGAGTCCGACATTACGCACGGTCTGCCGCGCGTGGTCGAACTCTTCGAAGCGCGTACCCCGAAGGGTGCCGCCCTGGTGGCGGAGATCTCCGGTGAAGTGCGCGTCGAGACCATCGGCCGCGAGCGCAAGGTGACCATCGTCGGTAACGAGGGTGACGTCCAGGAAGTCTCCGTGCCCATCGCTCGTCACCTCTTGGTGGCTGATGGCCAGGAAGTGGAAGTCGGCACCGCGCTGCACGACGGACCGCTCGACCCCAAGGTCATGATGAAGTTCCGCGGTACCCGCGAAACTCAGCAGTACCTGACGGAAGAAGTCCAAAACGTGTACCGCGACCAGGGTGTGTCCATCCACGACAAGCACATCGAACTCATCGTTCGTCAGATGACCCGCCGCGTGCAGGTCGTCGAGACGGGTGAGTCCGACTGGCTGCCGGGACAGACCGTCGACGTCAAGTTCTTCAACGACAAGAACGCCGAGCTCGAGGCCAATGGTCAGGAAGCGGCCGACGGCCGTGCCCTGCTCATGGGTATCACCAAGGCCTCGCTGGCCACGGACTCGTGGCTCTCGGCCGCCTCGTTCCAAGAGACCACCCGTGTTCTCACCGAAGCCGCCATTGAAGGTCGTCGTGACGACCTGGTCGGCCTCAAGGAGAACATCATCATCGGCAAGCTCATCCCCGCGGGATCGGGTCTGTCGTTCTACAACCCGGCCGATCTGCGCCTGGACATGCCGGACGCCGAGTTCCTGCCGGACTGGGCCTACGGCTCGACGTCCGACCCGGACCTCGACGACCTGCTCGGCGACTTCTTGGGTGCGGCCGACAGCCTCGCCGAAGACCTGGCCGCGTTCCAGAACATCGGCGCCTCCTTCGACTCCGAGGCCATGCCCTC
>CAISIU010000013.1 GCA_903885505.1 uncultured Actinomycetes bacterium
GCCATGGCAATCACCGTGAGTGGCGACAAACGAACGTTGGCAAAGGCCCCACGGCCCTTGAGCGACGCAATCAGTTCCATCGTCTTTGTCGCGTCGACCTTGAGCCACACCGCGGCGTGGGGAGCGGTGAAAGCGCTCTTGGTCATCGAGTCCACCATGGAACGCAGAACTCCGCGAACGGGAATACGTTCTTCGGCCGGTCCACTGGACCACGAGGCGAGTTCGTATCCACTTAAACGAGTGTTGGTCGACGGTGCCGAGGGTGCGCTGATCGCAGTGGCACTCGTGCCGCTGATGGCGGCCTCAACATCGTGGCGAGTAATGAGCCCGTCGGGACCCGTCCCGCGGAGCGAGTCGATAGCAATGCCGTGCTGCTTCGCGTAGAGGCGAACCGGGGGCGTGGATCGAGGTGCCACCGACGAGACGGGGGCCGTCGACGCGGGGGGAGCACTCACCGGAGCGCGCCCACGCCGACGGTGTTGACGCGTCGCGACACTCTCGTCATTCGCGACGCCGTAACCCACCAGCACTGCTTCACGTGCGGGAGCATCGGGCTTCTTGTCCGCCGCGGGGGCCGCGGTGACACTGCCCGTTCCCGCAACGTCAAAGGTCACCAGCGTGTCACCGACCGGAATGATGTCACCCGGCTGACCATTCAGCGCCACAATGACGCCGGCATACGGCGACGGCAGTTCGACGGTCGCCTTGGCGGTCTCAATGTCGCACAGAGGTTGATTCAACGTGACGGTGTCACCCACGGCCACCTTCCACGTCACGATTTCCGCTTCGGTCAGACCTTCGCCAACGTCAGGGAGGGGGAAGAGGACTTCACTCATGACTCGAACTCCATGACTCGATCGACGGCATCCAAAATGCGGTCGACGTTCGGGAGGTATTCCTCTTCGATGCGAGAGGGCGGATAGGGCACGTGATATCCCGAGACGCGCACAATGGGGGCGCGCAGTGAGTAGAAGCACATCTCACTCAAGGTGGCGGCGATGTCGCCCGCGACGGATGCCACCGGTGGGGCTTCACTGACGACAATGACGCGACCCGTCTTTTCCACCGAGGCCGCCAGCGTGGGGTAGTCCACGGGCGAAATGGAACGAAGGTCAATTACCTCGAGTTGGCGACCTTCTCCCTCGGCCGCTTGAGCCGCGCGCAGACAGGTCTTCACGGACGCGCCGTAGGTCACGACGGTGACGTCGCTACCCGCACGACGAATCTGTGCTTCGGTCGCGGGGCGTGCCGGTGTCTCTCGGTCGACCTCGGCCTTTTCCCAGTAACGCGACTTGGGCTCGCAGAAGATAACGGGGTCGTCACTCGCGATGGCTTCCTGAATCATCCAGTAAGCGTCGTAGGCATTGGTCGGCGAATACACGCGCAGACCCGCCGTGTGAGCGAAGTAGCTCTCGGGACTCTCACTGTGGTGCTCAATCGCCCCGATACCGCCTTCGAAGGGAATGCGAATAACGAGCGCCATTTTGTACACGCCACCGGAGCGTGCGTGTTGCTTGGCGACCTGCGAGACAATCTGGTCGAAGGCGGGGTAGACGAATCCGTCGAATTGGATTTCGCAGACGGGGCGATATCCCCGCATGGCGAGGCCGACCGCGGCGCCGACAATGCCGGATTCCGCCAGGGGCGCATCGACGACGCGCAACTCACCAAAGTCCTTTTGCAGGCCGTCGGTGACGCGAAACACGCCACCCAACTTGCCGATGTCTTCTCCGATCAACATCACCTTGGAGTCCTTCTCCATGGCGCCTCGAAGACCTTCGTTAATGGCCTTAGCCATGGTTAAGTTTTCCGTGGTCATGCGTCACCCCCAAATCCAAGGTCGATGAGTTCGCGTCGACCGGCCTCAATGAACGGGTGGGGCTCGGCGTACACGTGGTCGAACATGGACAGCGGAGCGGGGTCGGGAAGCGAGAGCAAACCTTCGCGGAGGTCGAGAGCCATCTGATCAGCTTCCGCCGCAATGTCGTCGAAGGTGGACTGTTGCTCGTTATGCGAGCGAACGAGATACGACTTCACGCGCTCCAGGGGATCGCGAAGTCGCCAGGTCTCGAGCTCGGCTTCCAGGCGGTAACGCGTGGGGTCGTCACTGGTGGTGTGTGCGCCCATGCGATACGTGAAGGCCTCAATGAGCGACGGTCCGTTACCACTGCGGGCATTGTCGAGCGCGCGCTTCGTGACTTCGTAGACCGCGAGGACATCGTTGCCGTCCACTCGCACGCCTGGGAAGCCATAACCACTCGCGCGATGAAACAGGGGAATGCGAGTCTGACGAATGGTGGGCTCGGAGATCGCCCAGTGATTATTTTGAATGAAGAACACCACGGGCGCGTTAAAGACGCCCGCGAAGACGCAGGCTTCGTGAATGTCACCCTGACTGGAGCCACCATCACCGAAAAAGGTCATGACGGCTTCGTCGGCAGCATCACGTTGAATTCCCATCGCGTAACCCACGGCGTTGAGGGCCTGGTTACCAATCACGATGGTGGGATTCGAGTGACGGTACTTCACTGGATCCCAACCACCCATGGTGACGCCACGAAAGAGGCGCAGCCAGTCAAGGGGCGGAACACCTCGCTTCCAGGCGATGCCGTGCTCGCGATATGAGGGGAAGGAGAAGTCGTTCGCGGCGAGCGCGTGGCCGGCCCCGATTTGCGCGGCCTCTTGTCCCTGCACCGGCGCCCACAGAGCGAGCTGGCCCTGGCGTTGCAGGGAAGTGGCCTCATTGCACAGACGACGAATGATGGCCATGTCGCGATAGAGACCGAGAATCTCCGATGGCGTGAGGCTGCTCTCATACTCAGAGTTGCTAACGCGTTCGCCCTCGGGATTCAGTAATTGAATCATGGGAACTTCGTCCATCATCTCTCCTTTGAGGTGGTGGCTGACACCGTCAACGCTACACCTCTAGTGTCGCCCTCATGTCTCGACTCATGGTGGACCTCACGCCGTTGAAAGTAAGTCGGGACTTTCGTCTCCTCTTCGGCGGTCAGTTGGTGTCCATGCTCGGAACATCGCTGACGGTAGTGGCACTTCCCTACCAAACGTACGTCCTCAGTCATCACAACAATGTGGTCGTGGGCCTCGTGAGTGCCCTCGGTTTGCCCGTTCTTATCGCCGGCGCCCTGCTCGGTGGCGCCGTGGGAGATCGTGTTGATCGACGAACGATTTTGATGCGCGGGTCGACACTGTTGGCCCTCGCGAGCGCGGGACTAGGTCTCAACGCTCTGCTCACGCACCCGTCACTCTTTGCTCTCATTGTCCTGTCGGTCATCGCGGCCGGCGTGGGGGGCTTTACCAACCCCGCACGTAACGCCGCCATCCCCCAACTCGTCGCTCCTGACCAATTGGTCGCGGCCTACTCCATCAATCAAATCGTGATTCAGGTGGGGGCGGTCGTGGGCCCCGCGATATCGGGTTTACTCCTGGCCGGCGCGGGCGTCTCCGCCTGTTATTTCATTGACGCCGCCACTTTCATCTTTCTCGTTCTTCTGACTATTCGTCTGCGGCCCTTGCCCGCCAGTGGCTCGGGAACTTCGACCTCGCTCCTGCGCTCCATTGGCGCGGGCTTTTCCTACTTGCGCACCCACCGACTCGCCCAGTGTGTGTACCTCGTGGACTTGAACGCGATGATCTTTGGGATGCCGCGGGCACTGTTTCCCGCCATGGCTCTCTCGGTGTATCACGGGGGCACGATGACCCTGGGGTGGCTCAATGCCGCCCCCGGCATTGGCGCACTGCTCGGCGCAATGACCACCGGATGGGTGTCCGGCGTCACGCGGCGCGGGCGAATGATCGTGTTATCGGTGATGACCTGGGGCGCGGGTATTGCCCTTTTTGGACTCTCACCGTGGGCAGTGGTGGGCTGCGCGGCGCTCGCGCTCGCCGGTTACGCCGACGTGATTAGTGCGGTGCTACGCAACACGATTTTGCAAAGCACGATTACCGATGATTACCGCTCACGCTTGTCATCCATCCAAATTGCGGTGGTCACCGGTGGCCCGCGCCTCGGTGACCTCGAAAGTGGTGTGGTGGCCGGCGGTTTCGGGGCCGTGACCTCGGTTGTTAGCGGTGGCCTACTCGCCACCATCGGGGCGGCCGCACTGGCGGTCTGGCGCCCGGAATTTTGGCGCGAGCAACCTACTCAGAACTAACGGGGATGCGAGCCCTCTTGCCACGAGTGACTTCGGCCAACTGACCACAGGCCGCGGCAATGGAACGGCCGCGAGTGGCACGGGTGGTGACTGTGAGGCCACCGGCCTCAATCATGTCGGCAAATAGCCTCACCTTGCTCATCGAACTGCCGACGACCGGGTAGCCCGGCGTGGGGTTGAGGGGGATGAGATTGATGTGGGCCTGTAGGGGCCGGGCGTAGTCGAGAAGTTCCTTCGCGGCCTCGGGGGTGTCATTGAGTCCATCGATGAGGGCCCATTCAAAACTGAGTCGGCGGTTGGTGGTGCCCACCCATTCGTGACAGGCAATGGCCAGGCGATCGAGGTTGTAGCGACGGTTAATCGGCACCAGCTTGTCGCGCTGCGCGTCGTTAGCCACGTGCAGGGAGACCGCCAAGGTCAGTGGAAGACCCTCCCCCGCGAGGCGCTCAATAGCCGGGGCAATGCCCACCGTGGACACGGTGAGGTGACGAGCGGACATCCCCCGCTCGGCGTGCAGACGCTTGACGACGGTGGTGGTGACGTCGTAGTTGGCGAGGGGTTCGCCCATGCCCATGAACACCACATTGGAGAGGCGGCGTGGTGCGGCGGTGCGCGCGGCAAAGGCCACCTGCTCGAGGACCTCGCCGGCGGTCAGGTGACGGGTAAAACCTGCCTGCCCAGTGGCACAGAAGGAGCAATTCATGGCACAGCCCGCCTGGGTGGAGACGCACACCGTCACCCGATCCTGATAGGCCATGAGAACGGTTTCGATGGTGGCCCCATCAGCCAAGGTGAATAGCCACTTCATGGTCTCACCGGCGTCGGTGGCGACCTCGGAGGTCACGGTGAGCGCGAGGGGAAAGTCCTCCTCGAGCTGCGTGCGCAGGGCCAGGGGGAGGCTGGTCATCTCGGAAAAACGGCGGTCTTGTTGCCAGAGACCTTCGAGAATTTGGTTGACGCGGTAGTTCGGGACGCCCTCGAGGTGGGCGGCGAAGTCTTCGCGGGAAAGGTCGTACGGGGAAGTCACATCCCTCAGGCTAGAACC
>CAISIU010000014.1 GCA_903885505.1 uncultured Actinomycetes bacterium
CACACCGATCCATTGGGGTTATAGGCCGAGGTCGAACCGGTCGTCACGGAACCCTTGGTCGACTGGCTCTGGAGCACTTGTCCATTGGCGTCGTAGGTCGAAGTCGACACTGCGCCCGTGGGATCCGTGGAACTGATGACGTGGCCCGCGGGGTCATAAATTGACTGTGATTTGAAGACCGAGTCGCCCGCGCTGGTGGGACTGAAAGTCACCGTCACTTCTCCGGCGGCGTTAGATACGGAGTAGGAGCTGTTAGGACACAGCTTCGTCGTGGACGTCAGCGAACACGACGCGCCACGTGCGTCGGCGGGAGCCGACGACATGGCCGCACCGAGGGAGTTGGGCACCGACAGCGACGTCGCGCCGGTCGCGTCACTACTCGCCACCAGGTTCCCGTCCGGATCGTAGAAGTTCTGGGTAAGCGGCCCGCTGTTCCCGGCGGTGGTGCTGGCACCTCGGCTCCACACCAACTCGCCGAGTGCGTCGAATCCGCTGTAGGTCGCATATAGGCAGGTGGTGCTCAGCGAAGGGTCGCAGGTTGCCCGATTGCCCTGTATCCCCAAAGTGGCAATGACATCGCCGTTGAGATTGGTAAATGAATAAGACGTGCCGCCCGGCGCATTACTGGGCGAACTAGAACTCGTCACCTGACCGTAAAGGTCACGAGACAAGATGACTGATTCATCACTCTGCGGGCTCGTCGGACAGGTGGTGAGTCGCTCGCCCGCCGCGTACCCGTTCGCGCTCAGCGTGGCGCACTGATTTCCCTGCGCGTCATACGCACTGCTCGTCAACGAACCGGTGGGCGACACGGTGCTGACCAGATCGCCGAAAGTGTCATATCCATACGTCGTGGCGTGAGTGACATCACACGACGTCAAAAGTCCATACGCGGCGACCTCGTTGGCGTCGCGGCTGGCGCACAGTGTGCCGTCGGCGTTGTACCAATTCGATGTGGTCGGCGCGGCGCCAAATGAATTGGTCGCGGCCGACGTGGTCGTCAGGAGATTTCCGTGTGCGTCATAGGTGTCGGTCGTGGCATTGCCCAGGGCATCACTCGTGCTGATCGGTTCGTTAAATTGGTTCAGCAGCGAACTCGTGACATTCCACGTGCCCGCCTTCGTGCCGGGGCTATAGGTGGCGAGGGTGTTACCCAGAAGGTCATAACTGAAAAACGACACGCCGCTGTTGAAGTTGCTGCCCGAACCCGTGTCGGCAAGTGACGACAACGTCTCGTCGGGCATCAACGTGAGGGGGTCTCGAAGCGTGGTGAGGGTCGCCGAGGTGATGGCCGTGGGGTTAATGCCCGGCGCTTCGCTCGCTCCGTAGCCCTGCACTTGGGACACCAAGCCAAAGGCCACGTAGCTGTCGAGCGTGACATTGGCACCTGGCAGGCCCGAATTCGTCGTGGCGTTATAAGTGGCGATGGGATCTGAAATGATCACCTGCGAATTTCCGGCGACCAGATCACTGCTCGGATAACTAAAGGTAGTCGTGGGTGAAAAGCGGAGATTTCCCCGTTCGCCTTGGTTATTTACCCGTGGCCCACTAACCGAGCTCACCCAGTTATTGCCGGGCGTGTAGGTAATGGTGGTGGCGCCCGAAGCGTTCGTGCCCACGTTGGCGACATTTTGCGGGTCACTCCATGACGTCAGTAGGTGATTCGAGTAGCTAAAGAGATAGGTGGCCGAGGGCGATGAACCACTTGACGTGGCCGCCACGCTCACCGCGATGAGGTCGTAACCCGTCGCGAGACTCCCGGACAGCACGTAGGTCACGTTCTTGCCAATCGGGTCAGTGACCACCCAGCACGACGACACCGAGGTGCCATTGACCAGTGACGGGCAGCTACCCGTGCCCGCGGCGGGATAGCTAAACGTGAGCGAGCGACCACGTGACGACACGTTCGCGAGCATTCCGGCGCTGTAGGAGTAGGTGGCCGCATTGCCATTTCGGTCCGTTTGGCTAAGGACATGGTGCAACGACGAGGTGGCGTCAATGGCAGTCGTTATTCCCGTTAATGGGTTACCGAGCAACCAGCAGCTATCGCCGCCGGAGCCCGCACACGAACTAGCCGTTGCCAACGTGGCCTGCTCCCACGGAAGCGCCTCGTAACCACTCGTCGGACAAGTGGTCGTAAAGCTCGTCGAGGGGTTGAAGTAGATCATGGTGCCGTCAGACTGCGTGACCGCAATTTCGCAGGGGAATTGACCCGCCAAGGGCGGATTTTGAGACGCAGTGATACCCGTCGAGAGACGCCAACCCATGGCAAAGCTTGGGGGCGACGAGGGTGCATCCAACGAATTCGTCACGCGAGCCGAGTCGTAGCTCGCCGTTAATGGCACCGCCACACCCGCACTTTGCAGCGATAACGAGTTCAGTGAGAAGTCGTAGGAACGAAGGGCACTATTCGTTCCCGCAGAAGCTCCGGGCGCATCACGTGGAGTGCCTGATGTCACATGGTCAACCAGAGTGCGGTCGGCTCGCTCGGACTCATTCACTCCGCCCTGCAGCAGTTCGGTCCAATTTTGCTGCCCGTCAAATGTCGCCGTGGAATTCAGCCATTGACTCGAGGACACTGGCGAAATGGCGAGGGCGGAGGCTTGATCAGGAGTGCCCGAGATCTCAGACCAACTGCCGTTTGCCGAGTTGAAGATGCCCACTTCGTTCAATAACGGATTCGGGTAGTGAGGTCCCATGTAATACTTCGCGTAGGTGGCGAAGAAGAATTGTCCATCAGGGCTGGCCGCCGTCAGTAGCGGCGAGAGGGCGGTAGTTCGATACAACATGGCGCTTTGCGACGTGACCTCGCCCACCGCGACATCACCTGACGCGCTAGAGAGGTTGAGGGCACTGGTCTTACCAGTGGTGGCGTCGCTGACATAGGCCACCGAGTCTTCCGGCGAGAGAGAAAATGACGAAGGGTTGTTGCCCGCCAAAAAGGCAGGATCAGGATCAGTGCGCAGTGTGCCATCGGCATTGAGGGCGAAGCTAAAGAGCAAGGGCTGACTTGGCGAGTTGTCAAGGACGTACAGACGCTGATCGTTGTGCGTCACCGCAACGTCAATGGCACTTCGAAGTGATGTCGAGGCGTAGCCCGCGGGCGTCGTGTCGTAAAGCGTGGCCCCTGCTTGATACACCGCCGAGCCATATCCCGTCGTGGAATTGCCACCGCTGAGAACGCTAATTGTGCTCGCTGAGCCGTCACTTAATTCAGAGGCGACGTAGAGGTGGGCGCCATCAGGCGAAAACGCGAGCGAGGTCGGCACGCAGTTGGCAAGAGGGCTGAGATTTACGAGCGACACCACCGCGCCGCGATAAAAGGTCGAGTCAGATTGACTGACATCCATCGTGATGATGAGCGAGTTGGCGTCATCGGTCAGGGCAAGACTGGTTCCCGCCGGTGATAAGGCTGCCTCGGCGATATGGGCGATGTGACTCAACGAATATGAAACCGGGCCCGAACTCACCGACTGATTGATGACGTACGTGGCGCTGACGGGATTGATCGTGCTGCCAAACAGCGCGGTCGCGTACTTCACCACTCGAGGCAAAGTGCCCGACGTGCCGCCACCACTGTTGTCAACGACGAAAATGTAGCGACCATCAGGACTCGGCACGACTGCCACCGGTGAGTAGGGGTCGTAGAAGTTGGCCACCTGACCACCAGTCGATGAGTCAAGCACGGTGATGTTTTGCCCATTGACGAGGTAGAGGTCGTAGTGGATGAACGAGGAAACCGGCATCGCGATAGCCGAAACGGAGCCCGCCATCGTCCCCAGTGACCCCAGGGCTCCGACGTAGGTGCCAATTGTCATCAGGCTTGTCGACAGCGCCGTGCCATCAGCCACGATGAGCCGACCCGAATCCCAGCTCACCGCCAACTGCGACGGCGAAGCGGTAGTGGTGAGATATCGAAGTATCACCGGTGCGGCCGTCAGGTCCACCACCGCCACATTGTTCGAGGTGCGAGTGGGGAGGGCAACAAAGCAATAGTGCGACGAGGCCGATACCTGTAGTGCCCCAGGTGGCGACGAAAAAGTCGTCACGGTGGTCACGCTCGGAGTGCCCCCGCCTAAGTAAAAGTCATCGACCGAGTAGAGAGCGGCCGTGCCTGACGACAGGCCACTAGTGACAAAGAACCTGGAGGAACTCAGATTGGTCTGGTCACTAGTAATAAATTGCGGAGTGAAGGTGCTCGCGCCGGTATAGGTCGAGCCGGTGGCCTGGGTAAAAGTGGTCGCGCCAACAGCTATCGGCTGCAAGTTGTACACCTTGTGCAGCGTGGGTGACACGATGGCGACGCTGCTGCCGAGGGAGTCGAATGCCAATCCGGTGAGCCGGTTGCCGCTAGTGGCGATGGTGGCGAAGGTTTGCACCACACTGCGAGTCACCATGGAGATGATTTTCACTCGTGACGCACTATTGGTGGCGTTCGAGTCTGTTACCGCAACCACATCGCTACTTTCCGAGGCCGCGATCGCGGTGCCGAGACTGCCGCCGAGTGAGATGGTGGAGGTCTCCGTTTTCGTCAAGGCGTCAATAAAAGTGACGTAGTCAGTTCCCGTCGTGGTGTTGTTTGACAACACCGCAATAAAAGGGTCCGTGCTCGTAGCCGACGTGGATCCGATGTTGGGGCGCCAGTATGCCATCGCGATGGGTGAATCACCGGTCGGCAGAGGTATTGGTGAGCCCACCGCCTCGCCGGTGGCCGCGTTTACCGGCTGAACGCTATTTAGGGTTTTCAGACTCACCCACGCCAACTGGTTTTGCGATACCGGCACCACCGCCGCGCTGTTGGGCGCACCGGGACTACTTGAGGTCGCGACGGACGAGACGGGAATTCCCAGTCGAGTCCACGTCGTGGCGGCGCTCGCTGACGCAATTGACACCGCTTGAGAAATCAGAAAAGAAGTTGCCAGAAGAGACAGTGCCACTGTGGCCGACACCGATCGACGCAGTCGGGAGCTTCGCA
>CAISIU010000015.1 GCA_903885505.1 uncultured Actinomycetes bacterium
ACGCTGCGCGACGAAGTCTTCATCAGACCATTCACCGCGCAGGTCGACAATGTCGGTGACGCCGGCGGCGATCCATTCGTCAAGCTTGGCCGCGGCCTCCTCGCTGTCCATGGGGAGGTCACCGGAGATGGTGAGCCATTCGGTAACGGGGCACACTTCGCGGTGCCAGGTAACAATCGCACTGGGGCTTAAGGGGTTCGTGTCTGTCATACGTCAACGATACGAAAGGGGTGTGACAAAGACGAGTGAGAATCCGTCGGCGTGATAGTGATTATCCAAGCGAATACTCAAGGAGAGCGTCATGGACGTCACGAATGCCGTCGAGGTTGACCCCGCGCAAGCACTGGAGTTCTTTAGCGACGATGATCGCTCGCCCATCGTGATGGTGAACTTGCTCAAGTTCAAGGAGCACGCCGATTACGCCGACGACAGTCTCAATGGGGTCAGTGGTCGTGAGGCCTACCTGCGCTACGGCGAGTGTCTCGGGGGACCCGACGGTGTTTTGGCGCAATTCGGCGCTCACATCATTTATTCGGGCGACGTCACGGGACTGTTGCTCGGTGAGATTGCCGAGCCCTGGGATGCGGTGGCCCTCGTGCAGTATCCCTCGACGAAGGCCATGCTCGACATGGTGATGTCCGATGCCTATCGCGCGGTCGATCACCACCGCTACGCCGGTCTCGCCGGTCAACTCAACATTCGCACGCAGGCCATCGCCCGCTAGGCGAGCTACTTCGCGGCCGTGGCCGCCAGCGCCGACGCGAAGATCTGCCAGGCGAGCAGTGACTTCGCCGCGAGCGAGAGCACGAGGTAGGTCTTCTCGCCCACGAGGTAATCGGCGAATCGACCCACGCGTCGGTATTGCAAGTACTGCACCAACGCGAAGCAATTGAAGGCCACGAAGAGCGACACGTAGATGCCGTAGACGAAGCCGGGCGCGTGTTGGTGAGCGCCAGGTCCAATGAGATAGACGCCGATTGCCAGCCACGGCACGACGCCTGCGGCACAGCCGAGCCAGAAGGGCAACAAGCTGCCACCGGGCTTTTCGTAACGCTCCTGCAGGGCGCCGAATCCGATCATCGACGCATTCACGCCAATGAGGGCCACCAAGGCGGCGATGTCCGAGATGCCCGTGAGTTGGGCAATGGCCACAATCATCAGCGAGGACGAGAGCGAATACTCGAGCCAGCGATAGGGGTTGCGGCTCTCGCCGAGGTGCGCTTCGTAGCGCGCACGAAGGGGGCCAGCCACCAGGAAGTGAGCGAGAGATGACAGGAGGAAGAAAGCCCCCACCAACCAGGCCAAGCGCAGTCCACCAAACAGGTACATCTGGCGAGCGGTCGTTCCCGGAGGCCCCGCCATGTAATTGGCGTTAATGGGTAGAGCGAAGGTGTTGGCCAAGACGATGATGGCAATGGCCGAGACGAGGTGCAGTAGCGCCGCCGCCAGATTGAAACGGCGAAGTCGAGAAAAGGTGGGTGAAGTAGCCATGCTCGCGACACTACGACTCTTCACCAGACCGCAGGACCATGTCTCTAAGATGCGCTCGTTACCTCAAGGAGATTCTGATGACCACTGTTTTGTTGACGGGTGCCAGCGGTTACATCGGCAAGCACATTGCGCTGCAACTCCTCGAAGCGGGATACACCGTGCGCGCCTCGGTGCGTTCTAGCGCTAAGGCTGACGAGGTCGTCGCTGCCCTCACTGCACACCTCAGCGATGCCACCGCGATAAGCCGATTGACTTTCGTGCACCTCGACCTCACCAGTGACGAGGGCTGGACCGCGGCACTCGAAGGAATTGATGTTCTCCTGCACACCGCATCGCCCTTCTCCGTCGACAAGGTGAAAGACGAGAACGTCCTCATTCGCCCCGCCGTGGATGGCACCTTGCGCGCCCTGCGCGCGGCCAAGGCGGCGGGGGTGACGCGCGTCGTCGTAACCTCGTCGAACGCCGCCATTCAGGGAGCCGTGGTGCCGGCTGGTCCCGTCACTTTCGATGAGACTTTCTGGACCGACGTCACCTCGCCCATTGGACGCGACCCGTATACCAAGTCCAAG
>CAISIU010000016.1 GCA_903885505.1 uncultured Actinomycetes bacterium
AGGGGCTGGTAGAGTAAAACCCCACGGGCGGTTGGCGCAGTCTGGTAGCGCACTTGCATGACACGCAAGGGGTCACAGGTTCAAGTCCTGTACCGCCCACCACGAAAGAAACCCGGACGCATAGCGTCCGGGTTTCTTTGCTTTTCCGGCTCAGTCCTCGCTGGAGCGCCAGGTTTCTTGGTACAAGATGACCTCATTGGGCAGCTCCGCAAACGGCGTCGGATCGAGGATGCTCCCGTCACCCTTCACAATCTGAAATGCCATTCCGGGAAGATTGACGGCCACGCTGGCGGCGAGGTTTTCGAGTTCGGCAACGTGGTCGTCGTCTAACTGCACAAAGTCCCCACGTCCAAAGCTGGCGTCGCTGCGACCCGAACACACCGCCGACATGGCCAACACCGCCAGGGTCACCGTTTCCGGCGACGGGGGAATCCACGTGATGGGGTCAGTGGGCTCCACCAGGGAGCGCCACGTCAACGCGACGCGGTCGCCTTCCTCCACGCTGATGAGGGCATCGGTGGTGGGGAGGGACTCAAAGGGATGCAGCGATCCAATAAAGATCGACGCGGTGCAAATGGACATCTAACTCCTTCGTGGGTACAGAAAAAACTGTACGAAGGAGGTGTGACAACGCCCTTAGGCCAGCGAAATAGGTCCCGGCGCGAGCGGCGTTTCCACCGCTTCGTCGTCGCGGCGCGTGAGGAAGTACGCGCGCGGGCCTTCCTCGGTGGGCAGGTCAACGTCTCGCACGACCCGCACGGGCTCGATTCCCTCGTACCACACGCCCACACGGTCATCGGTGGCGATGGAGTCGGGGAGTGTTCCGTCGGCCACGAGCTGGTGCAGCAGGGGGCGCCGCTGGGCTTCGCTGTCGTAGTGAACCCCATTGCCAAAGGGCAACATGCCAAGAGCATTGGTGATCGGCCGCAAGGTTTGGCCAAATGAGTCAGTGGGGCCGCCCACGTGCCAGCAGATACTGCCGGCGGAGACGCCGCCCAAAATGGTGCCGGACTCCCAGGCTTCGCGCATCGCAATGTCAATGCCGTGAAGGCGCCAGAGGGCGAGCAGGTTGGCCACGGAGCCACCGCCCACCCACACGAAATCGCACGACGCGAGGTGCTCGCGCGGTTCGGCGGTGGGTTGAAGATAGACGCGCATTTCGGTGACGTCACAGCCCGCGTGCGAGAAGGCCTCGTAGTAACGCGCGTACCGAATGTCATCGTCTCCCGATGCGGTGAGCACGATGGCGACCTTGGGCCGGGTCTTTCCCGTGAGCGACAGGGCTTCGGTGATCATGGGTCCAATGCGAACCGATTGCTGAACAGGTCCGGGAATAAATCCACCGGAGGTAGCCAAGATGCGACGAGTAGTCATAGAAAATCTCCTTCAGACGACACCCGCCAACGTAACCTACCGATATGAACCGACGACACTCTTTGGTGCACTGAGCGCCGTCATGCTGTCCACCTGGGCGGGAGCGAGTAGCGCCGTGGCGCAGGTGCGCACCACTCGGGCCAAGTCCACGACCACCACCAAGCCCACGACCACGACGACCAAGCCGCCGACCACCACGACCTTGCCGGCGGCACGTTGGCCGCAGATCGCTCGCGTGAGTGATGTGGCGGTGGGCCAATCGGTGTCGTTCACCTTTGGCAGTACGAGCAAGTACGCCTCCGGTAAGAAGTCGTGCCCCGGCGCGTGGAGTTGCGGGGGAACGGGAATTTTGTATCGCGCCACGCCGACCAGCTGGTTGGCCTACGAGTCCACCTGCACGCACGCCGGAGTGCTCGTGGGGGCGCCTCGAACGGGTTCGACGGCCATCTGTCCGGCTCACGGCTCCCAGTTCTCGCTATTGACCGGCCACGTGGTGCGTGGACCTGCGGGCCAGTCGCTGCCGGCCGTCAAAGTGTCGGTGAACGCCAATGGTTACGTCTACTGGGTGGGCGACTAACCGTAACCAATCACGTGGACGATGAACCAGCCGCCACGCCAGCCAATCATCGTGTTCACCGTGAGGTGACGCGACACACCCTTCATCGTGAAGTCAATGGTGGTCATGTACACCTGCCAATAGGGCGCCTTGTTCTGCTCGCGCCCGACGGGACAGATATGAGCCGATCCCTCGTTCACGTGATAGCCCACGTAGGTAGCAGTGGCGAGGTCCGGACCGAACTGACGCCGCAGAGTATTTAGTTGGGGAATGAAGTCGTGATCGATGAGGCGGTACTTCCAGTCCGCCGCGTTGTTCGATCCGGACTTGATGACCACGTAGGCGGACTGCGGGAGAAATGCCGAAATGGCCAAGTCGTTGTTGTTCGTTGCCAACCCGATGAAGAAGTTTCGCATGCGAGCGTCGAGCGGAGGGCTGGTCGCGGGCGGCTTGGTCAGGGTTTGCCCGAGGGTGGTCGTCGTCGTGGGGCCGCCCGCGGCGCCGGTCGCGGCCGGGACCGCGAGCATCACCGGGATAAGAAGGATGCCGAGCGCGCGACGCATGACAAAACTGTAGAGGTTCCCCCCTCTCCGCTCGAGCCCATATCTAAGATGACGGAGGACTCAAAGGAGAGCTCATGAACCTGACGCCCGCGGAACTCGATTCACGCATTGATGACTTTCTGGCCGCCTTCCCGCCGGCGAGCACCGACGAAGTGACCTTCCTCGGTGCGCAGTTCGACGCCGGCCTCGCTTTCATTCACTTCCCCGAAGGTCGCGGCGGACTGGGTGTGAGCCCCGCACTGTTGCCGCAGCTGACGGGCCGTTTTAACGCGGTCGGTGCCCCCACGGCCCTGATGCGAAACGTGATCGGTTACGGCATGTGCGCGCCGACCGTGGTCGCCCACGGCACCGCGGAGCAACAAGATCGTTACCTGCGCCCGCTCTTTACCGGTGAGGAAATTTGGTGCCAGCTGTTCTCGGAACCCGGCGCCGGCTCGGACGTCGCGACGTTGGCGACGAAGGCCGAACGAGACGGCGACGAGTGGATTCTCACCGGCCAAAAGGTGTGGACCACCCTGGCGCACGAGTCGAGTTTCGGGCTCATCATTGCGCGCACCGACCCCGACGCGCCGAAGCACGCCGGACTCACCGCCTTCATCGTGGACATGCACGCCCCGGGCGTCGAGGTTCGTCCCCTCTTTCAGATCACCGGTGAAGCCGAATTCAACGAATGTTTCTTCACCGAGGTGCGCGTGCCGGACTCCAACCGCCTCGGCGGAATCGGCGAGGGGTGGAAGGTGGCCATCACGACGCTGATGAACGAGCGCGTCTCCATCGGCGGCGCGACGAGTCGTCGCAACAATGGCCCTATTGGCGACGTCTTGCGCATTTGGAAAGAGCGGTGGGCCGAGCGTCGTGACCCCGCGGCCTACGCCAAGCGTGACGAAGTCTTGAAGTCCTGGGTGCGCAACGAAGTCGTGCGACTGACGAACAAGCGAGCTGCCGATTCGCGTAAATCCGGTACGCCGGGCCCCGAGGGTTCAACCGCGAAGTTGGCCTTCGCCGAGGAAAACAAGCGCACCTACGAATTGGCGGTGGATTTGCTCGGTGCGGAGGGAATGCTGTTTCCCGACGAGTATCCGAAGATTCGTCCCCACGCCTCGGGTGGGTTGGACGCCGACGTGCGTCGACGTTTCTTGCGAGTGCGGGCCAACTCCATCGAAGGCGGCACCAGCGAGGTCATGCGCAACATCTTGGGCGAGCGCGTCCTCGGTTTGCCGGGTGAACCTCGAAATGACAAGGACGTCGCGTGGCGCGATATCCCGCGCGGCTAATTACCGAGTGCTGACGTAGCGCTCGAAAAAGGCCAACGTTGCCGCCGTCGCTTGCTGCGCGACGGCCTCGTTGTACACCGCGGTGCGATTGTTGCAGTTAAAACCATGATCGGCATCGGGGTAGTAGTTCAGTTCGCCACGCTCCGCAATCGCCGATTCGGAAATCGCCACGCGTAGGGCGTCGATGTGCTCAGCGGGAATGCCCTTGTCCAGCTCGCCGTAGAGACCAATCCACGGAACCGTGAGGCCGCGCACCATGTCGGCCACGGGGTCAAGGCCGAATCGGCCGTTCAGAACGCCACCACCGTAAAAAGAGGCGGCGGCGGCAACAATGCCGAGAGTGCCAGCAAAGGTCGCCACGGTACCGCCCATGCAGTAGCCCACAATGGCGATCTGCGAGGGTTCGAAACCCTTCTCGGTGAGAAATGCGGCGCTGTCCGTCAGGTCGGCGGTGATGCCGTCACGGGTCAAGTTGCCGAGAGCGCCCATGGCCGCGGGGAAGTCGTCATAGCTAATAACGGGAGAGCCGTCACGGTGAAATAGTTCGGGCGCGACGGCGTAGAAACCCTGACTGGCGAAGTAGTCCACGACCGACAAAATGTGCTCATTCACGCCGAAGGCTTCTTGAACCACGATGATGGCACGCGGCGAGTCGTCGCTGCCGGCGACGTGCAGCGGTAACCCGGTGGCGAAGGTCAAGGCAGTGGTCATTCGAAAATGGGTCCCTTATCGCGTGAGCGCTTGAGTTCGAAGAATCCCGGGGTGCTCGCACAGGCGACGACACCATCAAAGAGTCGACCCGCGGCATCTCCGCGAGGCGCCGGTGTGACGACCGGGCCAAAGAAGGCCACATCACCGACGTGGATGACGGGGGTACCAACGTCAAAGCCCACCGGGTCCATGCCGCGGTGGTGCGACGCGATCAGTGCGTCATCGAACTCGGTCGAGCTGGCCGCCTCGATAATCGACGAGTCCGCGCCAATGGCCGCGAGAGATTCAGCGATGACGGCCGGGGTGTCCTTGTTGCCCTCGACGTGATAGCGCTGGCCGTACGCCTCGTAGAAACGGCGAACCTGGTCGGCGCCACCGCTCTGCTCGAGCGCGATGAGGACGCGCACGGGGCCCCAGGCCTTATTCATCATCTCGACGTACTCCGCGGGAAGATCGCGCCCCTGGTTTAAGACCGCCAGGCTCATCACGTGGTACGTGACGGTGACGTCGCGCACGGCTTCAACCTCCGTCAACCAGCGAGAGGTGATCCACGCCCACGGACAGAGGGGGTCCACCCAGAGGTCTACTGATTGCGTCATGAGTTCTCCTTGCGGGCCGCTCCTGCGAGGATAACCGCGACGGCGTTAATGACTCCCACCGCGGTAGGCAGGTGCAACATCTCGTCGATGCCGTGCGCGTTGCTCTTGGGGCCCAGTACGCCGGTCGCGACAAACTGAACGCCCGGGTAACGCTCGCCCAAGGTGGCGAGGAAGGGGATGGAGCCGCCTTCTCCCGCGAAACCGGGACTCTGCGAGAAGCCGGCCTGCGAGCCCGCGTCGAGCGCGCGCGCCAGCCACGGTGCGGTCTCGGGTGTCACCCAACCATTGGCGCCCTCGATCTCCACGTCGATGTCGGCGTGATGCGGAACGTCATGAGTTAACGCAGCACGAATGGCCGCGGATGCGACGTCGTGCCGTACCGTCGGGGGCAGGCGAAACGACAGGGCGAGAGTGGTTGACGGGCGAAGCACATTTCCCGCAATTGCCACGTCCGGCAGTCCGGCGGCACCTACCGTCGACAAGGTGGGCCACCAGGTGTGGCGCAAGATGCGCTCCGCCGCGCTCTCTCCCATCGGCTCCACGCCTGGAGCGAAGGGTTGGTGCTGCGCGGCCACGTCACCGAACTCGTCGGCGACCGAGCTCGCGGCCGCACGGTGCGATTCGGGAATGTCCGCCCACAGTTCGGGCAGAATCACGTTGCCGGTCTCGGAATCTTCGAGACGGTCCATGAGGTGGCGAAGAATCCGAAAGCTGCTGGGTACGACACCACTGGCCGCCCCGGAGTGCTGGCCACGCTCGAGAACGCGGGCAGTCACGTTGGCTTGCGCAATGCCGCGAAGGCTTGTCGTCACCCACAGCCGGTCGTAGGTCAGGGCGCCCGAGTCGAGGCAGATCAACAGCGTGACGTCTCCCAGAAAATCGGCCAGAGAATCTAGGTAGGGCTCGAGGTCAGGGCTACCTGACTCTTCGGAGGCCTCGATCAGCACGACGCACCTTCCCAGAGCGTGGCCTTGACGCTGCGCTTCTTCGATGGCGAGAAGTGAGGCGAACAAGGAATAGCCATCATCGGCGAGGCCGCGCCCAAAGAGTTGGTCTCCCCGTCGAACGGGTCGAAAAGGATCGAGGCCCTCGCTCCAGTTGCCCAACGGCGGCTGCTTGTCGAGGTGGCCGTACAACACGGTGGTGGTGCCATCACTGAGATCGTCACTTGCGGGCACGTCGACGGTAATGACCGGTGTGCGACCGTCGAGTTGATGGATGGCGACCGTGGCCCCCGGAAGGTCTCGAGAACGAGCCCAGTCGGCGAGGTGTGTCGCGGCGGCGCCGATGTGGCCGAGGGACTGCCAGTTGGCCTCAAAGGCGGGGGAGAGGCACTCGATCTCGCCGTAGGCGATCAGCGCCGGCAGGGCGTCGGTTTCGAATTGTTCCAGGGTGTAAGTCACAAATGGACCTTAACCCTCGCGAAATCGGTCAACTGCCCTCCAGCAGTACCACGCGACGTCTGATCGATACGGCGCCAGGTGGTCGGCGGCACTTGCAATGTCCTTGATGCTGATGGCGGGTTCGATGCCGTGCAAGATGCTCCACCCTTGACGAACGCCGAGGTCGAGTGCGGGCCACACGTCGGGGCGACGCAGCGCGCTCATGAGATACATCTGCGCGGTCCATGGCCCGATGCCGGTGATAGCGACGAGTTCCCGTGTGACTTGCTCGTCGCTGAGCCGTCCGTGGCGAGAAAACTGAAGCTCGCCCTCGCTCACCGCTCGAGAAATGGCGGTGATGGTTCGAGCCTTCGCGCCGGAGAGGCCGACGGCTCGTAGGTCGTCGGGATTCGCGGCGAGAACGTTCTCGGGGGAGAGCTCGCCGAGCAAGCTGTTCAGGCGACCAAAAATGGCGGCAGCGGCGGAACCGGCCAACTGTTGATACACCACGCTGCGAACGAGATAGGTGTAGCGCTGTGTCGCCTTGACGGGTTTGCCCACGGTCCGTGGTCCCGCCCACTGCACGATGGAGGAGAACTCGGGGACGGACGACAAGAAACGGGCGGCATCGGTCATGCGCGGTGAACTCCAGCGGGAAGTAGCAGTGGGTCACTCACGCTACTCATCAAGAGGTCGCGCACCGCTCGCACGGGAGCGGAAGGAAATCCGAATTTGCGCGTCGCCAGGCTGACGCGACGCGGGGGCAACTCGTCAATGGGCACGGCCACGAAAGCCCCAACGAGGTGGCGCGACAAGGTCGTGGCGGGCAAGATCGCGGGGCCGTAACCGTCAAAGGCAAGCGAGGCGAGGGTTCGAACGCCGTCCAGCTCGATGCGCGGACGAAGGGTGACGCCGTGCTGCGCACACACGGCGTCAATGTCGGCGCGCAGAGCCGTGCCTGCGAGGGGCAGGAGCAGCTCGTGCTGGGCAAGTTCGGTAACCGAAATGGTGGCGTGCCGCGCCAAGGGAGATGAGCTCGTCGTGATGACCACCAAGTCTTCGGTGAAAAAGGGGGTGGCAACAACGTCGGGGTGAGAGATGGGCTCACTCAAAATCGCGATGTCGATGAGGCCTTGGGCCACCTGCGGCTCGAGTAGCGAGTTCGTGCCTTCGATGATGCGCAGTTGCACCAGGGGCAAGGTGGCGAGCAAATTTCTCATCAGGTGCGGTGCCAACCAACGCCCGGTCGTGCCTATCATGCCGACGGTGACCGTTCCACTGATCGTGTCCTTTGCGGCTCTGACGTCGTCGTAAACCGCGTCCATCTCGGCCAAGATTCGTCGACTGCGCTCGAGAACGATGGCGCCGTCGGCAGTCACGGAGCCGTCGCGACGATCAAGGAGAGTGATGCCGAGCTCCTCTTCGAGTTTCGTGATGCGGGTGGAGATGTTCGATTGGACGGTCTTGAGGGCGTCGGCCGCGAGCGAAAACGATCCCGTATCGGCAATGGCCACAAAGGCTTGAATCTGACGTATATCCATTATCTGTATTATAGATAAGAATTATCAATAGATATGCGTTGCGAATAGTGGAGTCCGCGCGCCATACTGGTGACAGTTCGAAATCGATGCCCCCCTTTCGATTGAACTTAGAACCCGGTCGCATCCCCCCGCGACCGGGTTCTTTCTTTCCCCGAACAGCGTGACCGGTAGTTTCGTGTCGTGAGTTCCCTGTCGCACCTTCGCAGCCGAACCGCATTGTGGGTGGGCTCGACGGCAGCCCTCGCGAGTCGCCTCCTTCGTCGTGGTGCGGGTGAAGTCATTGGATCAAAGCTTGCTTTGGCTCTCGACCCCGACTTATTGCGCCACGTCGGAGCCGATCGACGCGTCATCGTGGTGAGCGGTACGAACGGTAAATCGACCACCACCGCCCTCGTCCAAGCGGCGCTCGGAAATCCCGTCGACAAGCAGACCGGGGCCAATATGCCGACCGGCTGGGTGACCACTTTGATTCGCACGCACGGCGCCGTTGCGCTGGAGGTGGACGAGCCGTATCTCGCCGAGGCGATTGAGAAGCTCTCTCCCGAGGTGGTCTGTTTACTTAACTTGTCGCGCGACCAACTAGATCGCACCAGCGAGGTGCGTCAAATTGCCGAGAAGTGGCGATTGGTCATCGCGGGGACGACGACCCAGATTGTGGCCAATGCCAACGACCCCCTAATTGTCTACGCGGTGGGTCCCGCACTCAACGTCACCTGGGTCGATGCACCTTTGGTATGGGTGAAAGACGCCTCGTCCTGCCCCCTGTGCACTCGTCCGCTGTCGGTAGAGGGTGACTGGGAATGCGCCTGCGGTTTTCGACGTCCCACTCCGACGTGGCACCTCAATTCTCGATCCATCGAGGGCCCCGGGGTGTCTATACCCTTCTCGGTCGCCTTGCCGGGCGAATACAACCGCGGCAACGCGGCGATGGCCATTGTGTCGGCCCATCTCGCCGGCATTCAGGCGGGCGTGGCGGCATCGCGGGTGAGCGAAGTGAAGGAAGTTCTGGGACGATTCGGCACGGTGCGCTGGCGTGGCCGACGATGGCACCTCTTTCTTGCCAAGAACCCCGCCGGACTCGCCGCGCTGGCCCAATTGACCGAGGGCTTTAGTAGCGATCTCGTTATCTCCATCAACGACAATGTTGCCGATGGGCGCGACCCTTCCTGGCTGTACGACGCGCCCTTTGACGAGATCGCGAGGGGGCACCACGTTTTTTGCACGGGGAGTCGAGCCCTCGATATCGCGACGAGACTTCACTACTCGGGCATTGAGTCCACGGTGATTGCCACACTGGACGACTTGCCCGAGCAGGTCACCGCCTCAGTCCCCGTGACGGTCATTTCGAATTACACCGCCTTTAGCGAGTGGCAACGACGAGGTACGCCGTGCTGAGCATTGTGACCTTGTATCCCGAGGCTCTCGGCACCTACGGCGACGGGGGTAACGCATTGGCACTAGCGCATCGCGCGCACGCACGTGGCTACCGAGTGGAATCGCTCGCGATTTCGCTGGGGAGCCCGCTGCCCGCTGCCGACATCTACCTCCTGGGCGGCGGCGAAGACGGTCCGCAGCGCCAAGCGGCGGACGCCTTGCGCGACGATGGTTCACTGGCGTCACGCGTCGCGCACGGCGCCCTTGTGGTGGCCGTGTGCGCGGGTCTTCAAATCTTGGGTCAGTCGTTTGAGGTGGCCGGAGGTCGCATCGCCGAGGGAGTGGGTCTCATTGACGCCGAGACTCGACGTGGTGCGCAGCGTCGCGTAGGAAACGCCGTCATCACGGTTGATGGTCGCTACGTGGTCGGATTCGAAAATCATGGCGGCGATACGCAGCTCGGCGGCGAGGCGCCACTCGGACAAGTGGTGCGCGGGTACGGCAACGATGGCGCGGTTGATGGGGTTCACACCGAGGGCGTGTGGGGGACCTATCTACATGGCCCCGTCCTCGCGCTGAACCCGTGGTTATGCGATGCGGTGATTGAACGGGCAACGGGCGAGTCTCTGGGGCCTTATGCGAGCGTGGCAGATGACCTCTATCAGGCACGCCTCGCGGCGCTGCTCTAGTCGCGTTCGATCTCCAGCTCGGGCTGAGCGGTCACTCGTCGTGCGAGGTCCAGCACGGCCTGCTCGATCTGCGCATTGAGGCGTCGAACATTGGTGTCGTCAGTGGGGCGGAGTGCCGGTCCGAAAGTGACGCTGACATGACTTCGACGGCGCGACGGCTGACTCGTGTACATCGGGGCCTTGGCTTGTTCGCTTCGCCATTTGCCGATGCCGTCGATGAACACCGGCACGACGGTCACTCCCGTTTTTTCTGCCATAAACGCGGCGCCACCTTTGAACTCGCGCAGCTGACCCGTTGGGGTTCGACCCCCCTCTGGGTAGATGACGATGGACCACCCTTCTTTCACCAACTCGACCGCTTGCTCGGCGCTCTTACGGTTGATGCGGTGCCTCTCGATGGGAATGGTGTTGAACAACAACGTGGTCCATCGTGCCTTGCGGGCCGACATGTAAAAAGTGTCAGCCGCCGCAGCGACGACGGTCTGTGACCGACGCGGTCCAATCGCGGCCAACATGACAGGCGTGTCGAGGTGGCTCGTGTGATTGGGCGCGAAAATAACTGGACCGTCGGTGGGGATATTTTCCTCGCCCGTTACCGAGAGAGTGGTGGACCTTTTCGTCCACGGAATGATGCCGACGGACAGAACAAAGTGGCGAATCGCGCGGCTCCAGCCGCGACGCGCCCAGGCGGTCGGGTAATCGACACCGAGGGGGAGGGTCACTTTTTCGGTGGGGTGTAGCGCTTTGACGGTGCGGGAGTGCGTGGCGCCGCCGACGTCGGTGAATTGGTAGTGGCGCCCGAACGCGCGCGGCCACCAGACACTTTGGCTCGCGCCGCTCGACGCTGCTCGGGAGTCGGCGAGGTCGTGCCGTAGCGGCGGTAATTACTGCGGCGAAGGAAGAGCCAGCCGGAGAAGAACAGAAACACCAAGCCGGCGTAGACCGATCCCGTCGCCCAGTTCATGATGAGAAACATGAAGAGGCTCGCAAAGATCACGCCAGAGCGCCGCTTCTTGTACACGAAGTAGAGGCTGACCAGCGCAATGACCGCCACTGAGGTGGCCGAGATGATTCGCGTGGATTGGTCCGCACGGACGTACTTCTCGCACACCTTGCTGATGTAGGTGTAACCCGGTGCACAGTGACCGTGGACGGCCGCCACTCGCTTCAGCGACGTGGTCCATAGTGCCGCCGCCACGGTCATCACCAACATCAAGCCCGAGACGAACCATCCCAATTTGCGTTCGAGTGGCTCAAGCTGAAGGGCGGGGGAGCTAGAGCGAAAGAAACTGCGGCCCGTCGTGGGGGTCGTGGTCTTTTCAGAAGGAGTATCCATAGGTTTCGAGGGTAGTCCTCCGCAGCCCCGAGGTGGCGAACTACGTCGGCTAGGATGGTATTCCCTAGGGCGCTTAGCTCAGTTGGTTAGAGCGCAGCCTTCACACGGCTGAGGTCGAGGGTTCGAGTCCCCCAGCGCCCACAATTAGTCCTAGGTGGCCGATTGGCCATACCAGCGTCGTCGCCGAGATGCGGGCTGGAAATTCTGTCCCGCCGTGATGTCCACGCGCTCGAGCAAAATCTCGCAGGCGGGCTCAAAGGTGTCGATGAACCACGTCGTGTCCTCGCGGCCTAAGCGCTCCCAGACCTCGGCCGTCACCTGGTCGGTGGCATTTTCGATCTCTTCACGTAGTTGCAGCCCGGCGTCCGTCACGACACCGCCATTTGCGAGGCCTCGTCGCTGTAGCGACGCCCACGCCGCCTCAATGTCCTGTGGGGAATTTCCCCGAGAGTGGCTGAGCCAATCACGCTCGTAGCCGAGCCAGGCATTGTGGAGAATTGATGCTTCTTGGCCGCTGAGGCCGTGAGTGGCGACGATGTTCCAGTGGGTGTCGCCTCGCCACTCGCGAATGAAGTTGATGGCGTGCCATCCACCCATAAGGGACGCAGTGTTTTCCACGTAATCGAGATGGCTGGCGGCAAAAGGCCGGCCCGCCAATGGCAGGTCGCGCAGCGTGGGCCACCACTCGCGAGAGATGCGCTCGAGAGCGGGCTCCAGCTCGGGCGTGTAGCGGCGAATTCCCGCCTCCACCGCGTGGTTGCGGTCCTCCCACACTGCTCGCACCGCGTCAGGCGTGGCGGCGATAGAGAGGGCGAGGGCGATACCCAGCGGGCTGATGGAGCCAAAGGCGGCCGCTATCGCGGATGGTCCGGCAGCGGCCATGGGTGCCGCTCGAGCGACGATGTATCCCAGCCCCGCTGCCAAGCCTCGACTTTCGTAAGCGGCGACCGCGTCGGGATCCCAGAAGATCCACCCGACGGTGGTCTGCACACTTCGCGCGGCGCGTGCGCTGAGGCTGGTCCAGTCGTCCATGAATCAAATTATGGCCGATGGCGTTGACGTGTCTGGATTCTTCGAGCCGTTGTCACACCTCATCGTCATCATGGATACATGACCTACATGCAACTCACCGGAGAAGGCGACCCCACCGATGTCGCCGTGTCATCTTTCGTCGCGAATCTGCCGGAGCTTCTCGGCGCCATGCGGCGCGACCCACGCTGCCTCGTCGCCATCTGTGACTTCAGCGACTTTCGCTACGTTCAGTTCTGGGCGGAGGGTGACATCGTCATCGCCGAATGCATCTCCAACCTCCACCTGACCGGCGAGATGGCACTCACGGCCGAGCAAGAGTCGCAGCTCGAGGCGGCCGGGTGGGTAGCCCCGTCGCACGACGGCAGCCCCAATTGGTCAATGCGTATTTCTGGTGACAGCGAAGTCGGGGAGTTGTCGCTGGCGGTTGCTCACGTCATCACCGAGATCCTCGGCCAAGGCGCCACCCCGCAGAGCCTGACAGCCGAATTTCGCACTTTCGAGGTCCACCGTTCGCCGTCTATGCCCATGGATGCGGCACGCCACGAGAGTCGTCGAAACCGGGACGAACTTGATGCGGCCGCGTGGGATTCCATTGTGGAACAGTTCGACGAGTGGGACTTTCCCACCGACGGCAGCCTGCCGAGCGAGGACAACCCCGACTGAGCAAGATGCCTCGGTAAAGTGGCGGCATGTCAACGACCTTTGCCGAAGTCTGGGCTATTGCCGAAACCGTCGATGGGTGGTTGCTACCCGAACAAGGTCGAGCCCTCTTTGAGGCCGCCCAGCGGGTGCAGCCCGGCACCGTCGCGGTGGAAATTGGTAGCCACCGTGGCAAGTCGGCAGTCATCATCGCCATGGGACTTCCCGACGGCGTGACGCTGACGGCAGTCGATCCCTTCGATGATCCTCGATGGGGCGGCGGACCCGAATCGTTGAGCGCCTTTCAGGCCAACATTGAGCGAGCGGGTGTGACCGATCGCATCGAATTATTCCGAGGCCTCTCGGCGGAGGCCTCGTCGACCTGGTCCGGTGCGCCCGTCGGCTTCCTGTGGGTTGATGGCGCCCACGACCTTGAGTCCACCTTGACGGACTTCGATGGTTGGAAGCCCCACATGGCGCCTCACAGCTTCATTTACGTGCACGACGCTTTCAGCGCGGTAGGCACGACACGGGCCATTCTGCAACGCTTTTGGTTCGCCAAGAACGTGCGCTACATCGGTGCGGCCCGCACGTGCGCGAAGTTTGAAGTCGGGGACTTCTCGCTGTTCCAGCGTCTCGTCGCGGGCATCAAGCTCACGCGACGACTCTTTTTCTTCGCACGCATGGTAGCCATCAAGATTTCTCGCCGACGTGGATGGCACGGACTCGAGCGCTTCTTCATGATGGTGCCGAACGAGCCGTTGATTTAGCGTGCGCATCGCCCTCGTCGTCCACCACGAACTCGTTGGCGCGACCGGGGCGGCAGGCTCCACCTTGACCTTGGCGGAGGCTCTGCGTTCGCGCGGGCACCAGGTGGACGTGATCGGGACGGAGATCATCGGTCGCGGACCGGCACGACTCGACGCTTTTCGTTTCCCGTCGTCGTCGGCCCGCTGGATGCGCCGTGCGCAGCGCGAGGATCGATACGACCTTATTGATGCCAGCACCGGAGATGCGGCACGATTGACCCGGCGTGAAGTGTCGTCGTGGCGTTGCGTGCTCGTCACGCGTTCGCACGGCCTCGAGCAACTCGGCGTCGCGGCCCGTCGCGCGGGTGCACAGCGGGGAGAGTTAGTCCTTCGTCGTCGCTATGGCCTCTATCACGCGGGGTGGCGATTGTCGGAAGTTGCTCGATCGCTGCGAGTGGCTGATGCGGTGGCGGTGCTCAATGATGACGAGAGTTCGTGGGTGACGACTATCGGCGAGGTGGCGGCCGACCAAGTTTTTCGTACGGCCCCCCTCGCGGGAGAGGCATTTAATCACCACGAGGTCGACGGTAACTCCGAGTTTGCGGTCCTCGTCACCGGTGGCCTCGAGTGGCGAAAGGGCTCTCGTGATGCGCTCGCGGCGCTGGTACGGGTGATTGAGGACTACCCCGAGTTGCGCGTCACGTGGCTGGGGGCACGCCCTGGCGACGTCGACGCCCTCGACCCTCGTCTCGTATCACGCGTCACGGTGGTTCCGTCGGCCACCAGCGAGGAGATGGTGTCGCTCTACCAGCAACACTCTGTTCTTCTCCACCTCAGTCGCTTTGAAGGCTTTGGGCTCACCGTGCTGGAAGCAGCAAGCCACGGTCTCGCCATTATCGCGACTGATATTGCGGGCCCGCGAGACATCATCGGCGAGGCGGGAATTCTGGTGCCGGTGGGGGAGATCGACGCGGTGGTCACGGCGCTGCGCGAGGTGAGCTCACCCGCTCGACGTGCCGTCATGGGTGCCGCCGCGCATCTGGCGAGCCGCCGTTTCGCTCCCGACCGAGTGGTCAGCCTGCTGGAGTCCAACTACCGCGCTGCAGTGACCGCGAAGGCGCAGGCTCGGGCATGAAGGTGATATTTGTCTGCTCGGCGAACGTGTGCCGCAGCCCTTTCTTAGCCGCACTGTTGACGGTGGCCCAACCGGAGATTGTCGTGGCCAGCGCGGGTATTCGGCCCGTCGCTCTTGACGTTCCCGACGCTCTGCGCGCGCAGTATGTCGACATGGCGTTACCGCTGCCCACCGTGACGGGGCGACGCCTCGAGGAGGTGGGTGCGGATGACGCCGACCTCCTGCTCGCGGCGGACCGTGAGGTGTTGCGCGAGATGGTGGTGGCGCGGCGCACTCGCTGGCCTCGCTCTTTCACGGTGAAGGAGTTCGCGCGAGCAGTCGTGGAATCGCCACTCGACAGCGTGGGGTCGGAAGTGATGCACCGCGCGCACGCGGAACGCCGCGCGTCGGATTTATTGACTGCATCCAGCTTCGATGACATTTCAGATCCGGGCTTGTCAGCCACTGCGGAGACGTACGCGAAAATGGCGCTGGAACTTCGTCGTCTGGTGCAGACCGTGGGGCCGGTGCTGGCTACTTGGTCCACGTCAAACTGACGGGGTGCGTGTCAAACCACTGACTCACGGCGGGGCCCTTGGCGCCCGTCGCGGTGACGACATAGTGCATGGGGTGGATGCGCCCCTGCGGCACGAAGGACAACGTGAAGTTGCCGTGATCGAAGATGTGCGGGATGACCAACTGGCTCACCACGACGGAGCTTTGCTGCGGGTTAACGCGAACGATATTGCGAAGTAGGGAGAGCCCCTCTTCGCTCACCGCACCCGGAGATTGGCTGGCACTCGGCCACCATTGATAGATGCGTCCGACGTATTGACCCACGGTGTGCGTAGCGACGTTGTCCGGTCCGAGGGCGTAGCTCGCGTGACCGTGCAGCGGGGCGTCATTGCGAATGGTGAGCGACGAGGTGATGTACGCGGTGTCGTTGGAGACCTGAATGCTGATGTGGTCGCTGCTGCGCACGAACCAGTCGAGCTTCGCGGCCACACCGGACTGCACCGACACGTGCACCGTGGCGTTTGATCCGACGTTCAATTGGCCTGACGCCCCGAAGTGCTCGATAGAACGCTGCAACTCGGGACGGGCATCCCAGAGCATGAGGTGTCGGCCGGGAATGGTTCCCGCCAACTGGAAGATGAGGCGCGCGGGATCGTAACCACCTTGCGACAGGCGCTCAATGACGGCCGTTGCCACTGCGGATACGTCAGCGTGACGAAGTTGTTGGTCAGCTCCCGCGGGGAATCGAACGTAGAGGTCGTGCAGCAAGAGCGATTCGACGTTTCCGGCGCCCACAAAGCTGTGAACGGCCGGCACGTAGATGGGACCGGTGACCTCGAGCAGGCTCCGCAGGGCTTGCGTGTCGAGGGCGACCACGCCGTCAACGTGCTGGTGACGTGCCTGGGCGTACATCTGCGTCATCCAGGTGGCGGAGGTCGGGAAATTCGCGACGGCGTTGACTGATTGCCAAATCCGGGTGGGGTAGAAGGGCCCGAAAACGGCGGCCGTGTTACCCGACAGGGGCGAGGCCGGGTGCGTCAAGGTGAGTGTTCCGACCGACGATGACGACGAGGTGTGGAAGGTTCCCTGGTTCGAGTCCATGAGCGACCACGAGAGCACCGCACCCTGGTCTCGCATTTCGGCACTGTTGAGGCCGGCGACGAAGTATCGACGAGGACCGTTGCCGCCAAAGAAATCAAGGGCGAAGGTCAGGGCACGGTGACCGTTGTCGACCAGTCCCGAAATGCGCGTTTCCATCACGGCGAATTGCTCCCGCATGCTGCGCACCGGGCCGATGAGTCCGGCGGTAGAGGTATGCATGGTGGACAGGGCTCTTTGTGTGACCCCCAGTTGTTCGTTCAGGTTGGCGAGCGAGGGAATGTTCACGTGATTGCCGAAAGTTGAATTCGCCGCTTGCGAGACGTTCGACACCACATCCGTGGCCTGTTGGCACAGCACGTCAAAGTCCGCCGCCGTTTGGCGCACGGCAGAGACTTGGTTACCGACCACGGGGATCCACGACAACACGCTCAAGGCGGCCGAGCCGCTGAGACGGTTGTCGATGTTGTACGCCGAGACTTCAATGGCCGAGAGGCGCTGCAGGGTCTTTGCGCGGTTTTGGCTGTCCGTCAACGAGCGTGAATGCTCCAAAATGGACACACCCGAGCTCACGATGGTGCGCACCTCGCCGCGGGCGTGCGCCAAGATGAGGTAGGCGTCTATCGCCGCCCAGGTGATGAGAGCCGTGAGCGCCAATGCGGTGCCGAGAAGAATCTGCTTGATGATCTCTTTTGGCCACACGCGTGCGGGCACGGTCATCCACGCCGACACCTTCGGCTCGATGCGCGCCTTATCACGACGTGAGTGTTTGTGGCGCTCGCCGCGACGGTGCTGCAAAAAGTGCTTCGAACCGTGACGAAAGAGATGCAGCCGGTGACTGTGGCGGTGTCTGTAGTACTTGGACACGGCTATGCGTCGCCGTGGGGATCATCTTCCATGCGGGTCGTGCTGACATCGATAATGTCACTTGAGCCCGCACCAAAGGGATTCGCCGGCACTCCTGACGTGCTCGTCGCCTCATCCACGGCGACGCCTCCGCCCATCGGCAGATTTTCGGGCACCGGAAGGCCGCCACCCGATCCGTAGGGGGAGCGACCGTAACTGCCGGAGCCGTATCCGTAGCCATACCCGTAGCCGTAGCCATAGCCGTATCCGTAGCCATATCCGTAGCCGTACTTGCCACGGCCATAGCCATCGGACGCGGGCGCACGGTTCAAGATCACGCCGACGAGTGCGGCATCGACTTGGCGAAGAAGCTCAACGGAACGCTCGATGTCTCGGCGCTTTGAAATACCCGCGGCGGCGACCAGCACGATCGCGTCGGCGTTGGCGGCCAGAACCTGCGAGTCCGACACCGGCAGCAGTGGCGGGGAGTCCAAGATCACGAGGTCGCAGCGGGCCTTCAGCTGTTCGATCAACTGCTGCGCGCGACGTCCACTGAGTAGCTCGGCAGGATTGGGGGGAACCGGGCCGGCGGGAAGGATGCGCAAGTAGGCGCTTCCCGGCACGTTCACGATGGCTGAATCGAGGTCGACCTCGCCGAGGAGCACCGAGGTGATGCCCACTTCGTTCGACACCCCGAAGAATTCGTGGATGCGAGGCTTACGAAGGTCAAGACCCACGATGATGACTTCTTGACCCGATGCCGCAATGGTGAAGGCGAGGTTGGACGAGACCGTGGTCTTGCCGTCGGCCGCCGACGGTGAACTAATGAGCAGAGTCTTGATGGGGTCATCGAGCGACATGAACTGCAGGGACGTGCGCAAGGTGCGAAATGCCTCCGCCGCTCGTCCACGGGGCTGTTCCGCCGTGATCAGGAGGGGAGTCTTGCGGTCTTCCCATTCGCGAATGGTGGGGATAAGGCCAATGGCCGGACGACCACCCGCCAGATGCTCCAGCTCGGCACGGTTACGCAGGCGGTCATCGAGCGACTCTTGCAACACGGCGATACCGACGGCCAACAAGATGCCCACGAGGAAGGCCAGCAGTGCGTCAGTGGTGGGCTTCGGCGACAGCGGAATGTTGTTCGGGTACGAATACGCCAAGACTGCTAAGGCATTGGGGGGATTAACGATGACGGAGTTGACGAACAACATCTGTTGGTTCAAGTTCTGCAAGTGCTGATAGGCCGTTTGCAGCGACTTGGCGTAAATCTGGCCCAGCACGCTGCGCTTGCCCGCCTTGGCAATGGCTTCATTCAAGCCAGCGATCTGGGTGTTCGTGGTGCCGACGGAGGTTTGGAGAAATTGAAGTGTGCTCAGGGCGTTCGTGACCGTCTGGGCGCGAATCATCGCGTTATATCCGTCAGCGAGCGCATTGGCGCCTCGGCTCGCCAAACTGGCCGAACTGGCAGTGCACGTGATGTCGACGACTGCGGTCGAGCCTTCTTGGCGCAAGCTGATGGGGGGCAGTGGCTGGCCGAGCAACTTGTAGGCCTCGGCGTGAGCGGCGGCCGATCCGAGTCGAATGATGTTGCCGGAAATGACTGAGGCACTCGTGACTTTTCCGCCGAAGGAGACCTTGGCAGTGGAGGAGTAGACCGGGGTTCGCACCGAGTCGATGCCAATCATGATGGCCAATGAACTCAACGTCACAATGAGGACGAGAACTCGGCGTCGCCAAATAATGCTGACGTATTCCGCCGGGGTGCGACGAATCGCATTCGCTTCAGCCATGGCGCCATGATAGTGAAGGTGAAAGTCCCCACTGGGGCGGCGCCGGAAAATGTGGGGCCCTGTGGCAGAATGACGCCATGACGACGACGAGCGGAAGCCCGACGAGTATCGGGTCAGCCGGAGAGCTGAGCGGGCGTTCCGCCTGGTTCTACGTCACCGTCGGCGCCGTGGGTTCCGTGGTGGTCTCCTTGGTGGCCGGATCGCACCTCATTCTCGCCATCGTGATCATCCCCCTGATGATCGCCGTGGCCTGGTCAAATCCGGTGGCCATGATGTCCCTGCTGCCGGTATGGATGGTGTTGCTGGGCTTCGTGCGCCGCTTCACTCCCGGTGGCGGAAACATCACCTTCTCTGGTGACCCCGTGATTTTGGTCGGCCCGATTGCCATTTTGATCATGGTCTTCGCGGCGTACCAGAGCGGACAGCTTCGTTTGACCCCCTTGGCGCGTGCCGTTTTCGCCATCAACGTGCTGGCGCTAGTGGAGGCGTTTAATCCTGGCCAAGGTTCCCTGTTGACGGGCCTTGGGGGGCTGCTCTTCATGCTCGTCCCGACCGCAACCTTCTGGGTGGCCCAGCGTCACATGACGACCGATTTGTTATGGCGAATCACGTGGATCGTCGCGCTGAGTTCCCTGGGCGCGGCGATTTACGGCCTGTATCAGCAATTCAGCCAATTCCCCTCATGGGACCAGGCCTGGATTAATTCGAAGGGCTACACCGCACTGAACCTGGGTTCCGGTGTGGTTCGCGCCTTCGGAACTTTCTCCAGTGCGCAGGAATACGCCGCCTTCCTGTCGGTAGGTCTCGTGGCGTGGGTTGCCTTGGCGGGTAAGGCCACGCGCATGGTGTGGCCGCTGCACCTGGCGTGCACGATCACGGTGGCCGTCACCTTGTTCTACGAGTCCCAGCGCACCTCGGTCTTTCTCACCGCCCTCGCCCTGGGGGTCATGGCCGCGACGCGGTTCAAAATGAAGCCGGTGTGGATTGTCTTGGCCGGCCTCGCGGGGGTTGGGGCATTGATTGGGGCGGCGGGCTTCTTTGGTGGCTCGAGCGGTTCGGGAACGGGTGGCGTTCTCATCAGTCACCAACTTTCCGGCATCACCGACCCCACGGGTGCGGGATCCTCCCTACCGGGACACCTCCACGCCACCTGGCACGGAATGAGCCTCGGTGTGACCCACCCCTTAGGTCGCGGGACGGGCTCGGTGACCTTGGCGGCCGGTCGCTACACCGCAAATAGTGCTTCTCACGGAACCGAGTTCGACCCCGGCAACATGGGCGTCGCGTATGGACTCTTGGGAGAAATCCTGTACTTCATCCTCGCCGCCTTGGCGCTGCGATCGGTGTATCGCTTTGCCGTTCGCCGAAGTGACTACCTCGGACTCGTCCCGATCGGCTTTTTGCTGGCCACTTCTTTCCAATGGTTCAACGGTGACCTGTACGCCGTGTGTTGGTTGGTCTGGTTGATGCTGGGTGCGGCCGATTCGCTGCAAGGTGAGGCGACTGACGTCGCCACCGCACCCGCCGCGACGGTGGCGGCGCCCTACGTGTGGCGAAAGCCGGGCGAAGCGCGACGGAGCTTTCGTGCCTAACGCTCGGCCACGAATGGTGTATCTCACCCATTCGGTTGCGACTGATCGAGGCGGCATGGAGTTGATGGGCCGCGACCTCATGACTTTCCTGCAGGAAACTTTCGACGTCACGATTGTCAGTGGTGACCGCTCTCGAACGGTGCCACAGGGCGTCAGCGCTGTCCGCGTGCCCCTGCCGGCGCGGCCGGCGGTGGCCCGCATTTGGTTGTATCGATTGCTCGCCCCGATGCTGAGCTATCGAGCGCGGCGTCAGTCTCAACTCGTGTATTCCAATGGTGCGGTAACGACGGTGCGTTGTGATGTCACCACCGTGCACCTATGCCACGCCGTCGCTCAGCGAGAGGCGACCAGTGCCACGAGGGCGGCGCGCTGGGCGCGTTTGGCAGCGTTACGTCTCGAGCAACATCAGATGCGTGGTGGTGCGGGCGAACTCGTGGCGGTCTCACGAAGCGTTCGCGATCAGCTGTCGGCCGAATATGGCCATACGGCAGTGGTGATAAATAACGGCGTCGATCTCCGTGTCACTCGCGAGCGTCAGGAACGCGGTGAGGGGCCCTTGCGCTGCATCCTCGTAACGCACGACTTCGCGGCCAAGGGCATCTCCATCGCGATTGACGCACTGGCACTGGCCTCCCACGTCACGTTGACCGTTGTCGGCTCCGGGGATAGTTCCTCTTTTCACGCCATCGCGACGCAACGTGGAGTCGCCGAGCGCATCACCTTTCTGGGCGCCCTGCCGGGGGGCGATATTCCGTACCACGAGCATGATGTGGTGCTGTCACTCAGCGGTTACGAATCTTTTGGGTTAACCATGGTCGAAGGCGCGGCCCAGGGTTGCGTGGTGGTGGCCACCGACACCGGAGTCGCGGGAGATTTCGTTAATTCCGGTGCCGGGGTTGTCGTCACTCGTGAACCGCGCGACCTCGTGCGCGCATGGTCACTCGTGAGCGAGCCGAGTACGTGGCACGAGATGTCGCAGCGCGCGCGCCAGGTGGCGCAACAATTTGATCGAAGCACGATGCACGGTGCATATGTGGAGCTTTTCAACAAAGTTGCCGCGCGATGAAGATTGTGCACGTCGGGCTGGAGTCGCCCACCGTTCGACGCGGTGGACTAAATATCTTTCTCTCGTCACTTGCCGCGGCCCAACAAGACAGCGGTCATCAGGTAGACGTGATTCAGGTGGGCGACGGTATTTCACCCTCCGCCTCCTGGGTTCAACGTTGGCGTGTCGTTGCCCGTCGGGTTCGGCGAAGCGACGCTGCGGTGATCGACGTGCACTTTGCGGCAATGGCCTGGTGGGCCGTGCTGTCGGGTGCGCTGCGCGGTCGACCGTTGGTGGTGCACTTTCAGGGTCCCTGGGCCAAGGAGAGCGCGTGGACTGGTCAACGAGGCGTCATTTTGATGGCGAAGAAAGCCATAGAGCGAGTCGTTCTTCGTCGCGCTGACGTGGTGATCACGCTGAGCCACGCCTTCGCCGCGACCGCCATCACTGACTACGGCGTCTCACCGGCACGTATCGAAGTCGTTCCGCCGGGAGTTCCGACGCCCATGGATATCTCGCGAGCGCAGGCCCGACAGCAGCTAAATCTGAGCGAATCTGATCGACTCATGGTGGCCGTTCGCCGCTTAGTGCCTCGCATGGGTCTGCAGCACGCCATTGAGGCGCTGGTTGATTTGCCGGAATGGACATTGGTCATCGCCGGCGTTGGTCCGGCGCGTGACGAACTTACGCAGTGTGCTCGCCGACACGAAGTCATTGATCGAGTCAGATTCCTCGGGGCGATCGATGACGATCACAAAGCCCTCTGGATGGCCGCCGCCAACGTGTGCATAGTTCCTTCCATTGCTCACGAGGGGTTTGGGCTCGTCGTTGGGGAGTCCCTCGCGGCGGGGACACCCGTCGTGGTGGCCCCCGTCGATGGGCTGCGCGACGCCGCTCGGCTCTTGCCGGGAGTGACCCAAATGGCCTCACACGAGGTAAACGACGTATCGCGTGCCGTCCGTGAGGCGGCCGCTGCATCGATTGACCCTCGATCGCTCGAGGAGTGGAGCTGGACGGTCATCGCCCGTCGCACGGTTGATATCTACGAGTCCGCATTCGATGCGCGGCCACGGCTGTGTGTCGTACTCGATCACACGGCTGAATTGTCGGGTGGCGAACTGGCGCTGCGGCGACTGGTAGCGGCTGTGAATCGCCATCACTGGCGCGTGCACGTCATTCTCGCCACCGACGGCCCTCTGCGTGGGGAGCTCGAATCTGCCGGGGCGACGGTCGAAGTGGTGCCGCTCGATGAGGCCGTGCGAACAGTGTCACGCGACAAGGTGGGTCGTTCTCCGGCGATGTGGAAATTTGTTCGGTACTGCGCCGCCGTGAGTCGCCGCCTACGTCGTCTTGAGCCCGCCGTCGTGGTCGCCAATTCGCTCAAGGCCATCGTTTACGGCAGTGTGGCGACCTGGCGAGGAGTTCCCTTCGTGGCGTATGTTCGTGACGCGTGGTCAGAGCCATACCTGTCTCGTCGCACGGCGCGAGTCTTACGATTGCTCACGACCCTGCGGGCCGATGGCGTCATCGCCAATTCGGTCGCCACTTTGGCCGATGTCGGCCATGGCGTGGCCATCGCGTCACCGCTCGATGAACGTTGTCTGGCCGTGCCACTGTTGGCGGGTTCGCCCGACGTCATGCGAATTGCCCTCGTTGGTCGCTTGGCACCCTGGAAGGGGCAGGATTTCGTGCTCGATGTGCTGCAGAGCCTGTCGGAGCTGCCGTGGCAATTAGTGATTGCCGGCGATGCGCTCTTTGGTGAAGCCGAATATCGCGACACACTCCTGCAACGCGTGGCGAATGACAGTCGCATCACGTACGTCGGACACGTGGACGATGTCTCGTCGGTGCTCGCGCAGTGCGACGTGGTGATTCACGGATCGCTTAGTCGTGAACCCTTCGGAAATGTCATCGTGGAAGCACTGGCCGCGGGTCGCATCGTGATTGCTCCTCGCGACGCCGGGGCCAGCGAGTTGCTGACGGACGGGTCGACGGGCGTTCTCTACGAGCGTGCGAATGCGGATTCTCTTCGAGAGGCCATTGTTGACGCTTGGCAGCGACGAGACCAGTGGCCTCTCTGGACTCACGGCGCGCGCCAGAGCGTGTCCACGCTCCTGCCTCATCAGGTGGCGGCGCAATTTGAAGCGGTCCTCGAGGAAGTGGCTCGATGATTTCCGTCATCATCGCTTCAAAGAATCGCCGCGAATTGGCTCAACGCGTCGTCGCGGCGGTGAGGGTGAGCCTCTCGTCCATTTCCGAAACCAGCGAAATCATTCTGGTGGATGACGCGTCGACGCCTCCCTATCGCGACGATGACTTCCCCGAGGTGCGGCTGCTGCGTGGTGCGGGTCGCGGTCCGGCACTGGCGCGAACTGCGGGAGTCCGTGCTGCCAGTGGCGACATCATCCTCTTTACCGATGACGATGTGATTGTGGACGAGGGCTGGGCGGCTGCGGCCGTCTCGCGCCTTCGAGCCGATTCCGCCATCGCCGGCGTGACGGGTGATACCTCCTCGCCGCCGTATGACCCGCTCTACGAACATTCCGTGGAAGACCACGATGGTGGCAGTTTCCTCACCTGCAACATTGCGTACCGACGTGATGCTTTCATTGCCGTGGGTGGCTTTGATCGCCAGTTTCCGCATGCCGCACACGAAGACCGCGACCTCGCGTGGCGTGTCATTGAACAGGTGGGACCGGTGGTCTTTGAACCATCAATGAAGGTGGTGCACCCCGGTCGTGCCTTTGCAGTGCTGCCGTGGTGGAAGCGTGGTCGTCTCGTCGTCGACGACTGGTTACTGCTCGGGCGTTATCCCGAGCGTCAAGCGTCTCGCCGTTCTTTGCGCGTCGCCCCCTTGACCGGTGCGGCTCATCGCTGGTGGAGCGTGCGTCCGAGGGGATCATCACCTCGTCGATGGTTCCGCTGGCTCCTCGTGGCATCCGGTCAACTCGCCGTGTCGGCCTGGTTTGTTCTCACCGCGTGGAAAGGGCAACGCGATCGTTCTCGCGAACCCATCTCGAGCTGGGCACACGATAAATATCGCATTGCGTACATTGGCCCCTCGCCTGATCCGTCCGCGGGTGGCGCGCCGGGTGTGGCCGGGCTCATCGTGGCGGAACTGCTAACAAGAGGACATCAGGTCGATGTGTTTGTTGCCGCCTCGCGAGAAGATGACGACCCACGTGGCCTGGGTGATCGTCCGGGCCTTCGCTACGTCATTGAACGTTCGTCTTTCCAATTTGAAAAGTGGTACTCGTCATCGCGGCTGAGCAAAATGATTGCGTCGCAGCTCTTCACTGCCCGTGCGCGGCGACGTTTGCGAGCGCATA
>CAISIU010000017.1 GCA_903885505.1 uncultured Actinomycetes bacterium
AGGTGAGTGAAAAACGGATTCTGCAGGTGCGCGAGGGCGTGGGCGTAATAACCCAAAGCCCAGATGGGCATGGACGGGTCCGCTGCGGGGTACACCGTGTAGCGCGAGATTCCCGCGGAGCCGATGTGCCACATCACGATGAGGCCCGCGAGCGCGTATAGCGACAGCACTGCCGCGTGTCGCTGACGAACGGTCAAGGTTGGCAGGGTCCGGCTCACCGTCAAACCTTACCGAGCGATTCTGCGAGGAGAATGCTTAGGCGGTAGCGAGTCCCGGCCCGCGACTCGTGAGTCGCGAGACGGATTCGCCGATCTTGTCGATGAATCCCATGAGGTCCTCGCGCGCACGCTCGGCTTCGCTCGTGAGCTTCTCGAGATGACCGAGATCCCAGACGCCCAAGACGGGCTCCAGAACGTCATTCAAGAACTGGCCGAGGCCGTAGATGTTCTCGCGGGCGATGCGTACCGCGTGTCGCGTGAAGCCCGGAATGCCGGTTCCCGGCATCGCGAAAGCTCGCACCTGCTGGGCCGCGGCCACCATCATGGCGGAGGGGTCGATGGCAAAGGCCGCCAGCGCTAAGTCACGGTAGAACATGAAGTGCTTGGTCTCGTCGCCCGCCACCGTGCCGAGCACGAGGCGGCCCATCTTGTCCTCTTTCGGCAAGCGAGCTGCCGTGTTGCGGTGCGCAATCTGAGTCGCACGCTCCTGGAAAGCCACGTAACTCACCAGTTCCGCCAAGGTGGCGGGCTGGGGTACTTCACCGCGCTTCATCTGAACACGCCGTCCATCTTCGAGCAAGGTCGGGTCAATGCAGCGTGAGATGTGCACCCAGTCGCGCATCACCATGGCGTGACGATTTTCCTCCATGGTCCACTGGCGATTCCATTCGCGTAGTGGGTGGCCCTCGGGTGAGTGGCTCAGCAAGGTGTTGGTGTAATACGGCAAGTTGTCTTCGGTCAGCAAGTTGACGTAGATCGCGCTACGCACTCCGGCCGGCAGGTCGTAATCCGTCTCGCTCCACGGACGGTCAGCGAAACTTTCTCCCTGACCCCAGTCGATAATTTCGTGGGGGTACCATCCACGAGCACTCTCGAGGTGGCGGTTAAAGAGGCGCTCGACATCGGGAGCAATCTCGTGAAGCAAGTCAATAGAGGGGCGGGGAGCCATATCGAATTACTAGCATCATTTATCTTCCCGCTTTGGGTGAAGATTCACCACTTTGACAATCTGCCCCCCATCAGGCCTTCTGCCTTTATCTTCCTTGTGTGCGACGCTCATTGCCGACTGACCGGCGACCGTCATTCATCGGCACATACTCACTTCACTCTCTCCGCCGACTTGGCTCGCCCCGTGCGCTTCTCACCGTTGGCCTTCAGGGCTGAGGCTCTACAACCACAACCCCCTTCGCTATGTTGGCGCCATGGCCTCCTCCTTCGTCGCTCAACGCGCCACATCCCGCGACCGCGAATCACTCGACAAGCTGGCGGCCAAGTGCCTCGACGCCCATGGGGGTCTCCCCCAGCTACTTGATCCCGACTTCGCGGTCGCCCTCTTTCCGCACGAGTCCCTCATCGTGATTCGCGACGCCACGCAGCAGGTGGTCGCAGCCCTCGCTCTCACGCATGACAGCGACGACAGCGCGTTCTTCTCGCTCTTGGCGCTCCCGACGGTGAACAGTGACGTGGCATCGGAGATTTTCAGTGCCGCCGCGACCCTCTCGCAACGGCCGACACAGATTTTTCGCTGCGAGTCCGTCAATCCACGACTGTCGCAGATATTCCCGGACCCCGCCAGTCAGTTCTTCAGTGAATACGTGATGAGCCGCCCCACCGAGAACGCCGCGTCTCCGACGTTCTCCGTGATCACGCAGCCGTGGACGGATGACAGCGCCCCTCGCTTTTTCACCGCGTATCACGAATCTTTTCGTGAGCGACCGGGTTTTCCCGATCCCTCGTCGGCGCAGTGGATTGCCGATCAGGTCGAGAGCGAGGAGTTTCATCGCGAGGCGTCGCTCGTCGCTCTCGACGACCAACGCACTCCGCTCGGCTTCGTTCTCGTCGACGATGACCAGATTTGGCAGATGGGTGTCGTTCCCACCGCGCGCCGTCAGGGACTCGGTCGCGCACTGCTCACGCACGCGGTGCACGCCCTCGGCACCCTCGGAAAGCCGGACGCCTGGCTCAACGTGAACCTGAATAATCCCGACGCTATTGCGCTGTATGAGTCGGCGGGATTTGAAATCGTTGGCCAACGCTCGCGCTTTCGCCGCGAGATCTAAGTGGGCCGAGATAACAAAAATCCCCGGGCAATGCCCGGGGATTTTTGCTCAATCGGGGTGAATCAGCTGCAGCCGCTGGTCGCGCCGCAGGAGCTGCACACGTAGCAGGAACCGGCACGCTGCATCGAGTTACCACAGGAGTAGCACATGGGTGCATCTTGCTGCGGGGCACGAGCGATGGTCTCCGCCTTCGGCGTGACCGCCACCGGCTTGGTCTCCACCACCGGCGTGCTCTCGAGGTTCTTGTTCACCGTGGCCTGCTCGGCAATGGTCGGCAGCGTGGGCTGAATGCGCTCACCCACCGACAAGATGCCGAGGTCCTCGCGCTCGGTCGTGGACAAGTAGTCCAGCGCCAAGCGACGGAAGATGTAGTCCACCAAGGAGGTCGCGATACGAAGGTCGGAGTCGTCGGTCATACCGGACGGCTCGAACTTCATGTTCGCGTACTTGCGCACGTAGGTCGACAGCGGCACACCGTGCTGCAAGCCGAGGCTGACGGCGATCGAGAAGGCGTCCATGATGCCCGCGAGGGTCGAGCCCTGCTTGGACACCTTGACGAACAACTCGCCCGGGCGACCATCTTCGTACTCACCGATGGTGACGTAGCCCTCGCAGTCCGCGACGCGGAAGGAGAAGGTGGTCGAGGTGCGCTTGCGCGGCAGACGCTCGCGGACCGCACCGACCAAGATGGCACCGTCGTTGACCTTGGCCACCGCCAGTTCCTTCTCGAGGCGCGAGACCTGAGCCTGCAGGTCCGCCACGACGGGGTTGTGCTCCGACGCGGCCGGGCCGTCCGTCTGCGAGTCGCCCTTCTTCATGGTCGACAGCGGCTGTGCCACCTTGCAGTTGTCGCGGTAGATCGCGACGGCCTTGATGCCGAGCTTCCAGGCGTCAAGGTGCAGCTGCTCGATGTCCTCAATCGTGGCCTCCTCGGGGAGGTTCACGGTCTTGGAGATAGCGCCCGACAGGAAGGGCTGAACGGCACCCATCATCTTCACGTGACCGAGGTAGTGGATGGTGTTGTCACCCATGGAGCAGGCGAAGACCGGCAGGTGCTCGACCTTGAGGTCGGGGGCACCCAAGATGGTGTTCTCCGCGGTGATGTAGTCCGTGATGCGGGTGATCTGCTCGGGGGTGTAGCCCAGCTTTTCGAGCGCGCGCGGCACCGTCTGGTTGACGATGGCCATGTTGCCACCACCGACCAGCTTCTTGAACTTCACCAGGCCGAGGTCGGGCTCCACACCGGTGGTGTCACAGTCCATCAACAAGCCAATGGTTCCCGTCGGGGCGAGCACCGACGCCTGGGCGTTGCGCACGCCGTACTTGGCGGCCAACTCCACGGCGTCGTCCCACACCTGCTGCGCGGCGGCGAGCAAGTCAGCGGGCACCTTGGAGGCGTCGATCTGGCGCGACGCGTCGCGGTGCATGCTCAGCACGTTGAGCATGGGCTCGACGTTCTCGTAGTAGCCCTCGTGGGCACCGAGGCGACCCGCGGTGCGCGCACTGGTGGCGTAGCTGTGACCGGTGAGGATGGAGGTAATAGCGGCCGCCCAGGCACGACCCTCGTCGGAGTCATAGGGCAGACCCGACGCCATGAGCAGCGCACCGATGTTGGCGTAGCCAATGCCCAATTGGCGGAACTTGCGCGAGTTCTTCGCGATTTCCTCGGTCGGGTAGTCCGCCGCACCGACGATGATCTCCTGCGCCGTGAAGACCACTTCCACCGCCGACTTGAAGGCGGTGATGTCGAAGCGGCCGTCGGCACGCAGGAACTTCATCAGGTTGAGGCTGGCGAGGTTGCACGCCGAGTTGTCGATGTGCATGTACTCCGAGCAGGGGTTCGAGCCGTTGATGCGGTCGGTGTTGCTCGAGGTGTGCCACTTGTTGATGGTGGTGTCGAACTGCAGACCCGGGTCGGCGCACTCCCACGCGGCCTGGGCAATCTGACGCCAGATGTCGCGGGCCTTGATGGCCTGGACGGTGCGACCGTCGGTGCGAGCGGTGAGGTTCCAGTCGGCGTCGTTCACGACGGCTTCCATGAACTCGTCGCTGACGCGCACTGAGTTGTTGGCGTTCTGGTACTGGATCGACGTGATGTCCTTGCCGTCGAGGTCCATGTCGAAGCCGGCGTCGCGCAGCGCACGAGCCTTCTTCTCTTCACGAGCCTTGCACCAGATGAACTCTTCGACGTCCGGGTGGTCCACGTCCAAGATGACCATCTTGGCGGCGCGGCGGGTCTTACCACCCGACTTGATGGTGCCGGCCGACGCGTCAGCACCACGCATGAAGCTGACGGGGCCGCTGGCGGTGCCGCCACCTTGGAGCATTTCGGCGCTGGAACGAATCTTGGAGAGGTTCACACCGGCACCGGAGCCACCCTTGAAGATCACGCCTTCTTCGGTGTACCAGTTCAAGATGGAGCTCATGGAGTCCTTCACCGCGAGGATGAAGCAGGCACTGCCCTGCTGCGGGACGCCCTTGACACCGATGTTGAACCACACCGGCGAGTTGAAGGCGGCCTTCTGGGTGATGAGAAGGTGCTTGAGTTCGGCGCGGAAGGTCTCGGCCTCTTCCTCGTCGGCGAAGTACTCGCCACCGACGCCCCAGTCGGCGATGGTGTCGACGATGCGGTCGACGACCTGACGCAACGTGGTCTCACGCTCGGGGGTGCCGAGGGTGCCACGGAAGTACTTCTGGGCCAGGATGTTGGTCGCGTTCATGCTCCATGAGGTTGGGACCTCGACGTTGAGCTGTTCGAACGCCACCGAGCCATCACGGAAGTTCGTGATGCGAGCGTCGCGACGCTCCCAGGTGATCTCGTCGTACGGGTGACGGTCAGCCGTCGTGAAGTAGCGACGAAGGCCGATTGAAAGCCGCTGCGGTGCGATTGCCATGAGTAATTTCCTCTTCCCTGATGATGATTCCGACACTGCGAACTAAGGCATCCGACAACGTTCGTGGGCTTGCAGAGTAGACGTCTGTCTCCCCGCTTCGCCACAACATGTTGTGGTCCCCACCACAACCCGTCGCAAGATGCTGTGCCATTACAGCAGTGTAATTACACCCTTGTCAAACCTTTTTCGAAAGCCCTTACGGCGCCTAGGGAAACTCCCCCTCGCCCGCTCGGTAGCCTTCGCCCCATGGATGTGGTTATCGCCCTGGACGCCGGCACGACCGGGGTGCGCGCCATCGTCTTTAGCCCCGAGCTCGAGGAGTTGGCCAGCTCGTATCGAACACTGACCAATCACTTTCCGCAGCCCGGATTCGTGGAGCACGACCTCAACGAACTGAGCACCATCACCTTCGAGGTGCTCGCCGACGTCGCCGCGTGGGCGAGCGAACAGGGTCATCACGTGCGTGCCCTCGGCATCACCAACCAGCGCGAAACCACCGTCGCTATCGATCGCCGTCGCGCCACGCATCACTCTCGCGCCATCGTGTGGCAAGACCGACGCACGAGTGATCACTGTGATCAATTACGAGCGAGCGGCATCGAACCTCTGCTGCGCGAACGCACGGGACTCGTCGCAGATTCGTATTTCTCCGCCACCAAGATGTCCTGGCTATTAGCGCACGACGCGCTCGCGGGTGCCGAGCAGCCAGGTCTCGGCACTATTGACACCTTTATCGTCTGGCTACTCACCGGGGGCAACGAGGGTGGGCGCTGGCTCAGTGAACCCTCGAACGCCTCGCGCACCTTGCTGGTGGACCTGGTGAGTGCGGACTGGTGCCCCGACCTCGCCGAAATCTTTGATGTGCCGCTGGAGTACCTCGCCGACATCATTCCCTCGATTGATCATTTCGGTGACGTGTCGCACCCGGCGCTTTCCAGTCTTCACGGGGTGCCCATCATGTGCGTCATAGGCGACCAGCAGGCCGCTCTCTTCGGCCAGGCCGCCCTTCGTCCCGGCCTCGCCAAGGCCACCTACGGCACGGGCTCTTTCCTTCTCGCGCATGCGGGCGACAGCGTCCCGCACCTTCACCACGGACTGATCTCGACCATCGCGTGGGACCTCGGGGCTTACGGTCCCCTCAGCTACGCCTACGAAGGTTCCGCCTTCGTGGCCGGCGCGGCCATCCAGTGGTTGCGAGATGAACTCGGCATTATCTCGACCTCGGCGGAGATCAACGACCTCGCCGCACGCGTCACCGACAGTGCGGGGGTGAGCTTTGTCCCCGCCTTTTCCGGCCTCGGCTCACCGCAGTGGCGAAGCGACGCTCGCGGCACCATCATGGGTCTCTCTCGCGGCGTCACCCGAGAGCACCTCGCGCGCGCCACCCTCGAAGCTCTGGCCTTCCAAGTGCGCGCCATGACCGACGCCTTCGCGGCCGCCGGTGTGGCGGTGAGCGAACTACGCACCGACGGCGGGGCGGCCGCGAGCGACCTGCTCATGTCGCTGCAGGCCACCGCCTCGAAGCTCCTCGTTCGTCGAAGCTCGTCACTTGAGGCCACGGCTCGCGGGGTGGCCGGTGGCGCCGCGCTCGCGGCGGGCCTCATTTCTTCCCTCGAGGACTACGCGCAGCTATGGACCAGTTCTCGAAGTTTCGAACCGGGCGATCCACTCTTTCTCGACCTTGCCTATGACGCGTGGTGCCGAGCGGTCGAGCGGGCCTAAGTAACGTCACATCGTGACCCACGACGACGACCCCACTCTCGCGGCCGAGGCCTACATCTACCTCCTCCCCCTCGTCGTCATGGATCTCACGCGCCGCGCGAGTCTGGGCGGCGACCTCGGCGGCGCTCACAACCAGTGGCACCACGTACGCGAGGTTCCGAGCGCCACGTTTCGCACCGTGGTGCGCGCCAACTGCGACACCTTGTATTCCTCCGCCTGGTTGAACGTCACTAACGAACCGGTCCTCGTGCATCTACCCACCACCGATGGCCGCTACGTCTCGATCATGTTCTATGACCAGTGGACGGACGTCTTTGCCGCGGTGGGGTCGCGTGCCACGGGCACCGAGGCGGTCACCGTCGCGCTGTGTGATCGGTCCTTTGCCGGCGACCTGCCGGACAACGTGCGCCGCATCGATTGCCCCACCTCTCACGTGTGGGCGCTGACGCGCATCGAAATTCGTGGTTCCGATCTGAGCGACGAACATGCACTGCAAGACCAGCTCACCCTCACTCGGATCGATGGCTCACCCCTGCCACCTCTCGCCTTTACTGACCGCCCCGCACGTTCACCCCTCAAAACGGTGATGGCGATGACGGGTCAGGAATTTTTTGATCTGGCTCACCAGGTTCTTCAGCGCGAAGCGCCCCACGACAGCGACCACGTCGTGTTGCAGCGCATCGCGACGGTGGGCATACAGCCCGGTCACCTCGCCACCTACGACGGCCTCAGTGCCGCTCAGCAGGCCGCCTGGGACGGCGCCAGCGCGCGGGCCCAAAGTGAACTACTGGAACTGTCGTCTGCCCTCCTGCCCCGCGAGGACGGCTGGATGACGCTGCGTGATGGCACGGGCACCTGGGGCAACGCCTATGAGCGTCGCGCCCTGATTGCGCTCTTTGGCCTCGGGGCCAACCCACCCGAGGATTCTCTCTATCCCACCTGTTCGGTGGACATCACCGGCGCGCCACTTGATGGCAGCCGTCGATACCGGATCACTTTTGACGCCGGCCAGTGGCCACCGGTCGACGCGTTTTGGTCGGCCACCGTGTATGACGCCCGCGGCTTTTTCATCGCCAACGACATCGATCGCTACTGCCTATCGAGTCGCGACGCACTCACGACGCAGGCCGACGGCTCGTTATCGCTGAACTTCGGCCCGACCGACCGCGGCGACGCGAACTGGCTGCCCACCGGTGAGGGCAGCTTCGCCGTCACGATGCGCCTCTACCTGCCCCAGCGCGCCGCGCGTAGTGGCGCATGGCGTATGCCGGCAATTATCCCCGTCGACTAAGCGCGCGGCCTAAGGCGTCGAGGTCAGTCTGCGGGGCATAGACCGCCCAGGTGGCTCCGGCGGCGGCGAGGGCCGCGAGGTGGGCCTCAATATCCTCCGGCGCCACCCCCGCCCACGACACCGGACCGCCACTCACGCGGGTCGCCAGCTCGTCCACGGACACGTTCCAGAGATTCAGCGTGGCGCCGTGGCGACGCGCAATGGCGTTGGTCTTCTCACCGCCACCGCCCACCCACACCTCACCGTCGCGCGCGAGGTCGCTCACCAGTTCTTCTAACTGCTGGCGGCGATTCTCCGCGCTCTCGAGAGGCAGGCCGTAGCCACGGTTCTCGTCGGCCGACAGTGAGTCTCCGGTGCCAAGGGCGCAGATGACCTCACTCCCGGTATCGCGAAGGGCCGCGAACTGACCACGAAGATGCGCGGCGCTGGTGAGGCCGATGCGGGCGACGAGTGGTCCCACCGCGAGTTGCGGGTGACGAACCGCAATATCGGCCAAGACGGGAAAGGGCGCTAACGCGGGGCGATGAGGTGAGCCCATGGGCCAGAGGTGGTCGTAGGCGAAGACGCCCTCGCAGCCCCGGTCGGCCGCTCGAGCCGCCGCGTCACGAGCCATCGTGGCGTCATCGTGAAAGAGGGGAAGCAGTAGCCCGACGCGCATTACAAGTCGACGGCCATCACCGCCGCACCGAGGGCGCCAGCGCGGGTACCCACCGTCGAGGTCACGATCGGCAGCGGCGCGCGATAGCTCCAGCCCTCGCACAGTTCGGGCAGGTGGCGCTGCGCCGCGGGGAGAAAGAGATCGGCGATGTCCGATAGTCCGCCGCCGACCACCACCAGGGAGAAGTCCACAATCATGGCGAGGTTGGCCACACCGCGCGCGAGCCACCAGCCGAGTTCATCAAAGACTGCCAAGACTTCGCCATCGCCGGCGCGAGCGGCCGCCGCGACGTCTTCACCGCGCACCGCTTCGCTGTCGCCCCCGAGGGCCGTCACGAGAGACGTGAGATGACCGCTCATCGCGGCTTCTCGGGCGAGGCGCGCGAGGCCGGAGCCCGAGGCGTATCGCTCAAAACAGCCGCGCTGTCCGCAGGGGCAGGCGGGGCCCGACGGGTCGAGCACCATGTGGCCAATTTCACCGGCGAATCCGTGCGCGCCGCGGCGAATCTTGCCGTCCAAAATCAGCCCACCACCAATGCCGGTGCCCAAGGTCACCATGAGCACGTTGTCGTGACCCACGGCCGCACCGACGCGATGTTCGGCCACCGTGGCGGCGTCGGCGTCGTTGAGGACGACCACCTGCGCGGAGGGAAAGATGCGACCAAGTTCGGCGGTGAAGTCGACGCCATTGGCAGCCGGCAAGTTTGGCGCCACCGTCATGCGACCCTCGCGCGTCACCATGCCGGGAAGGCCGGCGCCCAGTCGATCGGGGTCCGCGCCACCGGTGACGGCACGAACAGCCTGCGTCATGGCGGTCAACACGTCGTCGACGGAGACTGAACCGCCACGCGGCACGGGACTCACCGCCTCGCCGATGATCTGAAATGTGTCGTCGATGGCGACGGCCGCGATCTTGGTGCCGCCGACGTCGAGTCCGACGATCGCGTCGCTCACGCGCGGCTTTCGGCTCGCGCCTTCAGTTCGCGCAACGCCTGGGTCTGAATACGCGAGGCGGCACGGTTCTTCACGAAATTCGGAATCGGCACGAAGAGCTCGACTTCGAGTTCGTACGACACGCGCGTGCCGGAGCCCTCAGGGGTGAAGGTGTAGCTGCCGTTCAACGTGGAGGTGAGGTCACTTGACACCTGACTCCAGCGCAGCGTGGTGGGCGCGTCGTCGTAGCTGTAGCGAAGGGTGTAGGTCGACGAGCGACCGAAGGCGGCCGCGCGGAACTCGACGTCGAGAGGGCGACCCGCGTCGTCGGTCGCCACGATGGTGACCTTCTTGAGGTCCGCCACCCACGAGGGGTAGTTGGCGAAGTCAGACGCGAGCTCGTAGAGCGCCTCGGGCTTCGCGTTGACCAAGATTGATTCGACTGCGCGCTGACTCACGGACACTCCTTCGTGTAAACCCAATTTAGAAGGTATTGGGGCCTCACGTGAGATAGGGCGCCAACGACTCGTCTAAATGCGAGGCGAGATAGTCCCAGGAGAATCTCTGCGTGGCGACCGCACGAGCGCGAGCACCGAAACGCGCCCGCTCCTGCGGGTCTGCGGCCAGGCGAACAAGCGCCCGAGCGAGGTCGTCGCTGCTGCGGGGATTATCGAGCACGATCCCCGTTTCTCCATCAATCACCGCTTCGTGACTGCCACCGGAGCGACCGGCGATTTGGGGAATCCCGCACGCCGCCGCCTCAAGAAACACGATGCCGAAGCCCTCTTGCTCAAAGCCCGCCCACCGGCTGCGGCAGTCCATCACCATGACGTCAGCGGCCCCGATCACCTCGGGAAGGTCCTCGTCACTGATTCGCCCCCAAAAATTCACGGGGGCCGACAGTGACGTCGACAGCTTCTCGAGTCGCTCGCGGTCACGGCCCGAGCCGCCGATGACCACTTTCAGGTTCGCGACGTCCTTCATCGCGTCAACCGAGGCGCGAATCAAAACGTCCATGCCCTTGCGCGGCACCAATCGGGAATACGACACGACCACAAAATCGTCCGGTGCCCACCCGAAACGTTCGCGAGCCGCGGCGCGCTGAGACGCGCTGAGGGGCACGAAACGTTCCACGTCGACGCCCGGCGGCACCATGATGTGCCCGGGCATCTTGTCGGTGGCGTTGCGCTGCGCTTCAGCCGCGGGGTACCCACCGGCACAAATGGCGACCGACGCGCCGGCGAGCACGCGGCGCAGCGTCTGACTGGCGAGGGGCAGGCGGCCGGGAATGGTGACTTCGGCTCCGTGCAAGATCACGCCGTAGGGCACGGGCAGATGGGGTCCGAGTAGTCCGAGCGGCCACGCGGGATCGATGAGCACCAACTTCGGCTGATAACGAGCGATGGCGTCTTTCACCGCGGACAATGCGCCGGGCGTCGGCATAAACAAGGTGCCAGCGGGAACGCGAGTTGTGGGTACCCCACTGGTGGCGTCAAAGGACTCCCACGTGGGGTCACTGGAGGCCGTGAGAACCGCGCTGCGGCCCTCGGGCAGTCGACGCCACAGTTCGTGCAGGTACACCTGAATGCCACCCGTCTTTGGGGGGTAGTCGTTCGTCACGAGCAGGTAATCGACCACCCGCCCACGCTACCGGTCTAGTCAGGCACGACCGAGAGATAGCGCAGCGGGCCCACTAAGCCCTCGGCCACCAGCATCTGCGCGGCGCGCATGTCATCGGGCTCCATTTGCAATTCATCGCTGTGGCGATCAATCACAAACGAGACCAAACAGTCGTCGCAATCAGGCGTCCCGCGACGCACACAGCATGAACAGCTAATCGTGAGTTGAACACGTTCCGACATCGTGTCTCCTTTTTCGTTAGGGACACTGTGACCGAGGGCTGTGACAGAGCTAGAGGCCCAGGGTCTCGATGAGGTGTTGGGGCCCGAAGGGCACACACTCGTTGACGACTTCGAGAGGCTCGCCCCCCACCACGATGACAAAGGGGGGCCACTTCACGTCGGCGGCGTCAAGAAACGCAGAGTCCACCACGACCTCATCATGCCCGAGGAGCGCGTCACGAGCCACGAAGAACACCCGTCGATTCGTAAGCGACGGCAGATCGCTATCGAGCAGGGTCTCGCAACCGTCACAGTCGTTTTTTACCGCCACAATGACGTCACCGTCGCGCAGTTCTTCACCCGCCAACTGCGCCGGCACCGGCCGGCGACGCGGCGCGTCAAAGGAGATGAAGCTCACGCATCGACACTAGAGCAAGCATCACTCACGGGCGGAAATAAGTCCTCTACTTTGGGGCGCCGTGCGCCGCTTTCTCGCCCTCGTCAGCCTGGTGAGTGCCGCCCTCGTTGTCACCGCCCTTCCCAGTGAATCGGCGCTTCGTCAACCGCGGGCCACCTTCACCTGTTCCCCCTCCATGCAGCCGCCGGCCGGCTATCACGGTGCCTGCGGCACCTTTAACGGTCGCAGCACGTGGTACGGCAGCCAGTGGATCGGCTCACCCCTGCCGGTGGGCTGGGGCCTGTGCGCGTGGCCGGCCGCTCACGGCGGTTCGTATCCGCACGGTGCGTATCGCTACAGCGCCGCCACGGCCCCCGACAGCATTTCCCTGACCTCCATGAACGCGCTCGGTTGGGCCTTTTCCGAGGCCACGCGTCGAGGGTGGATGGCTAACGGCAAGGCCGGACAGTTCAGTGCCGATGACGCGTCGGTGGCCGCCAAGTTGCTCTACGACTCCCTCGCGTACAACCTCGCACTGCCGTCGGTTTCCCCCGCACAGCAGCGCGCGCTCACCGCCCTCACGCAGCTCGTCGCCATTGGCCGCAATGTCGCCGACACGCCGGCGATCTCGCTCACCGTGCAAGGTGGGGGCACCACCGTGAGCGATCACGGCACGATTCTCGTCTCGGTGCGTAGCCCCTCGGGGGCCCTCCTCCCTGACCAAAACGTCACGCTGCGCCTCAATGGAGCGGCGTCGAACGGCCAGCGCGTCATCTCCGTCGTCACGGCATCGACGCCCATCGCGGTGGACTTCACCTCACTGACCCAGGACCCGAGCAGTATCACCGCCGCGGCGACCGCATCGGTGGCGGTCCCCGGCATGTTGTTCTTTGATCCCACGTACTTAATCCTCGACGCCCAGACGGTGGCCACACCTCGCGCGCCGCGCGCCATTGGTGGCTCACTCACACTCAACGCGACGGGAACCCCACGCGGTCAAATCGCTCTCGTGAAGAGCGTCGATGACGCCGCCTACTTCGGACCCGGTGAC
>CAISIU010000018.1 GCA_903885505.1 uncultured Actinomycetes bacterium
GGCCGTGGGCGCAGTGACGGCTCTCGCCCTTCTGGCCTACCCGTTGTGGATCATGTTCGCCGGTCCGTGGCACGTGGTCGGCAAGCCTCACGAGTTTCTGGGCGATTTTCACGCCGACGCATTGGCCTTCGTCGTGGCACCCGGGACGTTCAACGGATCGCTTCTGGGAATGAGTGGCGTCGTCAATTCGCTGCGCATCACACCGTGGGAAAATGGCGTCTACATTGGACCCCTCCTTTTGGTCCTCGTGGCAAGCTGGTGGTGGCGCCGACACTCCCGCGTGGCGTGGTGGCTCGGAATCAGCGGGCTCGCAATCGCCAGTCTGGTGTTGGGCGCGCACCTGTCCGTTGCCGGACACCAAACTTCACTCCCGCTCCCGATGGCGTTCTTGCAACACTTGCCACTGGGCTCCAGCGTGATCCCCGCGCGCTTCATGAGCTTCCTGTGGCTGCTGGTGGCGGTGGCGGTTGGCCTCATCATCAACGAACTCCTTGCCACTGATCACGGTCGAGTCGCGATGGACTCACCTCGCACCGTGGTGGCTTGGGGGGCGATAGTCCTCGGACTGTTCTTCGTGGCGCCGTCGGCGATGAATGGCCGCTGGACGCCCCCTCATCAAGCGGCGCTGACATCGTCACGTTTCGCCGCGCTGGTTCCAAGCGGCTCAGTGGTGCTGACCTATCCCTACGCGAGTGCGATTAACAGTGAGGCCATGACAGACCTGGCGCTCGCCGCCAACCGATACCGGCTCATTGGGGGACGAGCAATGGTGCCGAGCCCCGGCACCGGAAAGAGCCAGAGCATTGAACCGCTGGCACCGTTGGGCATCTTTAACACTTTCCTGCACGCCCAATTCTCGGACGCCGAATTGGCCTTCGCTCAGTTAGCGCTCAACCAACCCGTGGGAACAGCTGATACCGACACTCAATTCCATGCCGATCTCGCAGACTTCATCTCGCGCTATCACGTCAACGCCGTGGTCGTGACGCCGAGTGGTCCAGGTGCGAGTCATATCCGAGTACTGCTCACGTCCACCCTCGGCGCACCGCAGCGCGTGGGCCGCGTATGGGTATGGGTCGTTCGACCGTCGTCCATTCACTAGCCCGATAGTCACGGTCTTCTAAGGTGTTTGCGGAGGTGCCGCATGGCCTGGGATTTTCATACCGAACCGGAATTTGAAGAGCAGCTGGAGTGGATGCGTGAGTTCGTCCGCACCGAAATCTTCCCCATCGAGACCCTGAAATTGGGTTATGACGATGTCTTGACCGTCATAAAGCCGCTGCAAGAAGAAGTGAAGAAGCGCGGCCTCTGGGCGGCGCACTTACCTCCGGAACTCGGTGGCATGGGCTTTGGTCAAGTGCGCCTGGGACTGATGCACGAGATATTGGGCCAGAGTCCTTACGGGCCGCTGGTCTTCGGTAATAACGCCCCGGACTCGGGAAATGCGGAGCTCCTCGCCGTCGGCATGGAACTCACCGGACGTCACGACATTCGCGAGCGTTGGCTGCAGCCCCTGCTCGACGGAACGATGCGCTCGGGCTTTTCCATGACCGAACCGAACACGGCGGGCAGCGACCCGCGTCTTCTCTCCACCCGTGCGGTGAAGGACGGCGACGAGTGGGTCATCAACGGTCGTAAGTGGTACACGACGAACGGGTCGGTCGCGGACATCTTGGTCGTGATGGCGGTCACCAACCCTGACGTGCACCCCTATCAAGGCAGTTCCATGTTCGTGGTGCCCGTCACGACGCCGGGCGTCACCATTTTGCGTGACGTGGGCGCCATGGACGACCCCGACGTCACTTACGGGCGCTTTGGCAACCACGCCGAGATTCTCTACGAGGACGTTCGCATTCCCGCCGATCACCTGATCGGACCTGAGGGCGCGGGCTTTCAGCTAGCTCAGGCTCGTCTCGGACCGGGACGCATCCACCACTGCATGCGGTGGTTGGGTCAAAGTCAGCGTGCCTTCGACATGATGTGCGAGCGCGCCCTGTCGCGTTACACCCACGGCTCGCTACTCGCCGAGAAGCAAACCATTCAGAACTGGATCGCGGACTCGATGGCCGAGATGCACGCGGCTCGATTGATGACGCTGCACGCGGCGTGGAAGATGGACCAAGTGGGGGCGTCGGCAGCCCGCGTGGAAATCGCCATGATCAAGTACTACGGCGCGCAGGTGCTCTACAACGTCATTGACCGTGCTTTGCAGACCTACGGTTCGCTGGGGTACTCGGCTGACATGCCACTGGAAGCGATGTATCGCGCCGCACGAGCCGCACGCATCTATGACGGTCCCGATGAGGTGCACCGTCAGACGGTGGCGCGACACGCTCTGCGCAATTACAGCGCGTCGGAGATTCCCACGCAGCACATTCCGACCCGACAGGCTGCGGCACGCGAGAAGTTCGCCGACATGCTCGAATTCCTCGAGGCGGATCAGGCCTAGATCAACGAGGGGCGAGTCCCTCGACGACTTCGTCGAGGGACTGGTTCACGGGAATCACGGCCAGCGCAGGGATTTGCACGCCCGCGTCGACGTATCGCGCGACGTGCTCGCGGCACTGCTCGAACGACCCGTGAATGATGATGTCGTCGATCACCGAGTCGGGGATGACTTCGTTCGCCAACTTGCGGTCTCCCACCGCCCAGGCATCCCACATGGGCTGCAGCAGTTCTCCTCGACCGAGCCAGCGGTGAAATTCGGCGTAGGTGGGAACGGTGAGGTAGCTGCTGATCATGCGGCGTGCGATCCAGCGTGCGGTATCGGCATCGGTGGTGGGGATAACAAAAAGTCGCGCCGCAATCGTTGCTCCGTCGCCCACTTCGGCCACGCAACGCGCCACGTCGTCGGCACCCAGCCAGTTCAAGATGGCGCCATCACCTTCTTTGCCGGCGAGACGAAGCATGGCCGGTCGAAGGGCGCCGACGAGTATCGGCGGCTTCACGGCGACGGGTCGGCTGAGCTTGAAGCCGCGGATGGTGAACGTTTCGAACTCCTCATCGATTTTCTCGCCGGCGAGGGCGCGCTGCAAGAAGCGCGTGACGTCTCGTGTGCGCTGATAGGGCTGCGAGTACTCGATACCGTTCCACTTCTGCACCACGGGCATCGATGAGGCACCGATTCCCATCGTGAAGCGACCCGGCGCAGCTTCCGCCATGGCGGCGATGCTCATGGCGAGTAGTCCGGGCCCGCGGGTGTACACCGGGGTCACGGCGATGCCCAGGTGCAGGCGCGATTCCCACGCCGCCGCGAGTGCGAGGGGAGTGAAGCCGTCCGCACCATCGACTTCTGACGACCAGACATCGGTGTATCCGAGGTCAGCGAGTCGGGTAAACCACTCACGGTGCTCCGCCAGGGTGACGCCGTCGAAGGGAACGGTAATGCCGTAACGAGATTCCATGCCCGCCAGTATCGCCGACGGTCGTGGCTAAGAGTCGGACTCGAGGTAGTCGTCGCCGTGCGAGGCGGGAACGGGCAGCCCTTGCCGTTTGAGACCGCGCTCAATCTCGACAATGACGGCACGTAGCGCCTGAAGACGTCCCGAACGCTTGTGGTCGCCGTTGACGAGATGCCAGGGCGCATCGGGAGCATCCGTCAGCGCCAACATGTCCTCCACGGCGGCTTCGTAGGCGCTGCGCTTCTTGCGATTACGCCAGTCCTCGTCGGTGAGTTTCCACTGCTTGAGGGGGTCGGCGGCCCGGTCGTTAAAACGTTCCAACTGCACATCGTCCGAGACGTTCATCCAAATCTTGATGAGAATCTGGCCGTCATCGGTGAGACTTCGCTCGAAGTTCACGATCTCCCGCGCGCTGCGAATGACGTCATCGGCGGTGATGAGCTTTTCCACTCGCTCGACGAGAAGTCGTCCGTACCACGAGCGGTCGTAAATCGTCATGTCACCCGTGCCCGGCAAGTCCGCCTGGAAGCGCCATAAGAAGTGGTGACGCAGCTCTCGCGGTGTCGGCGCGGAAATGGGCACGACGCGCACGAGGCGAGGGTCCAGAGCTTCGGTGACGCGACGAATCGCCCCTCCCTTGCCCGCCGCATCGAAACCCTCGAAAACCACGGTGATGGCGGGACCGCGTTCGGCCCCATCGACCAAGCCCGCCGTCGCGAGGCGGAGGTGGGCGAGATGGCGCTGCAAGTGAGCGAGCTCAACCTCGTAGTCCTCGGCAGAAATGCTCTCCGCGGGGGCGAGCTCGGTCAGGCTACGGGCCATGGTTAGTTCAGCGAGAAGCTGCCACGGTGACGACCGCGACGGCGACGCTGGGCCCACAGCACGACACCGAGGCCAGTGACTACCAAGGTGGAGCCAATCGCGAGGTCCCAGTTGATGTAGATACCAGTGACGGGGAGCGGAGCGGAGACCAGCCACACTTCGGGCGTCAGGCCTGGGTCGGTGGCCGCAGGGCCACTGTTGGTCGTCGACGTCAGGGTCTCGTTGAAGGTGTAACAACCCTCGGCGCTCACCGTGGTGGCGGGAGTGGCGTAGTCGCCATCACCGGTAATCGTGAGACTGCCGGTGGCGACCTGCGCGGCCCCCGTCCAGTTCAGGTTGGCGCAGCTGCCGTTCACGGCGGGAATCGGACCGTACATCGTCCACTGCAAGGTGGCCGGGCTGTCCGAGGTGATGGACGATCCCGAAACCGTGATGTTGTCACGTAGCGCCCACGCACTGTCGTGCTGAGTGGCCACGCCCGACACCTGCGTCACGATGGACGGTGCGGTCGGTGAAATCAAAATGGTTTCTGCGTCTTGGCCCACGGCGCTCGTTACGTCACCGTTGAATCCGGTCACGGTGGCTGTCTCGGCGAAGCTGTAGCAACCCGTTGAGGCGGCCGTGATGTCGCCAGTAGTGGCTTGGTTGGTGGTCGTCAGATTTCCCGATGAAACCACGGGTGCGCCCGTCCAGTCCAGTCCGGAGCAGGTGCCCGATGAGTTGGGCGTTAGCGGCCCGTAGAGCGTCCAGGAGATGGCGGCGCTCGCCCCGCCATTACCGGTGACCGTGATCTCGTCGGTGATCTTTGAACCGGCGTGCGAACCGCTGCTCGACGCCTGTGTCGTCACGCTGGGATTCAGGGGAACGGTGATGCCCACTTTCGGCGGTTCGGCTGGCAGGGGAGTGGCGGACGGGTGACTGACATCCGCTGCGTTGACTGCCGCGGAGTTCCATGCAATTTTGCCGATGCCCGACAGGGGAGTAGTTACCTGGAAGCCCACCGAGAAGGTGGTGCCCGGCAGGTAGTTCGCCGAGGCAAAAAAGCGAAGTGCCGTAACCGTCGTGGGGTCTGACGGCAACGAGCTGCTCCAGTCGTCCACGCAACCGGGATTCACGGCGAATACTTCGCTGCGACAGGGATTGGTGGATTGCGAGTAGTGAACCGTGATGCCACTCGGCAATTGCGTAATCGACGCGAAGAGGGGGACGAACTCGGTCGAGCGATTCACATTCGACTGTCCACCGGAGACTCCGGTGTCACCGAGGTAGGGGAGGATGTCGTAAATCACGACGTTGTTCAAGGTGTCGGTACCCGTGTTCGCAAATTGCAGAACGTAGCGACCCCATCCATCGACCGATGCCTGTGCGACACCGAGGGCGCCCTTGGCCACCGCGTCTTGATCACCTTGGACGGTCTTGGTCAAGGTGAACGCGGCACCACCCGTCGTAATGGCAAGTGAGGCAGTGGCCTGGCAGTAGCCCTCTGAGGTTTTCCCATCTCCCGCAAAGTCCGCACTGTTGTCGGCGAGGAATTGAGCGGTCGACAGGCCACCTTGAGTCTGGCCCGGAGTGGTGCAGGCGTTGTTGATCTGGCCAGGGTAGAGGCCCTTCAAAATGATTTGCGCGTTGTTCACGTACACACCGGTATTAACCGGCGTGGAGATGAGGAAGTAGTTCGCGGGGAAGCTGATGTCAAAGGCGCCCGGCGAGAAGTTGGATGCGGGGATGGTGACGCGAATCATGTTGCGACCCGATCCCGCGTAGTTCGTGAGGTACGTCGCCATGGCGGTGGTGGTGGTGGTGCGTTGGGCGCCACCTTGTACCAAGGTCACCGTGACCGACGAGGTGGGGTTGGTCCAGGACATGCCGGTAGGAAGTAGGTCGGCGACGACAACGTCATTAGAGAGACCGGTGAGAGGAATCTTGATTTGACCCGCGAGGGTCATGGCGGTGGAGCCGTTCGGGCCACCACCAGTGGTGCCGAAGGACTTAGAAATACCGAGCTGCGGCTGGTTCGGAACCGTGGTTAGGTAGTTGTAGTCGGCACCCTGATCGCTCTCGACACCGTTGAGGTAGGTGGTGGCGTAGCAAATGTTCTTGATGGTGTTGATGCCCTGATTGACATTGTTCAGCGAGGCATCGACGTAGCCCCACACGGTCAAGATGATTTGCTTGCTCATCATGTGCGTCGTGGGCGGCAAAATGACGGTCGCGACTTTGGCGCCGGCGGGAACGACGAAGTAACCGAAGGTGGCGGCAGGGGTGTAGAGCGCGGCGGCATTGATGATGCTGCCGTCGGTCAGCACGAGCTCGGGGCGCCAGCCGGCGTTATAGGCCGCCAAGACGCCCTGGGTCCCCACCAGACTCGTGGCGCTGACGCCGAACACTTGGAGGTGAAAGGCGGGGTTAGCGCAAACGCCACCGGAAGCCATCGAGGTGTAGACGTTGCCCAGAGGATTGGCCAAGCAGGGCATGGGGTCTTCCATCTTGGTTTGGTACTGGCCCACGATGCCGAAGTTGATCGTCGTTTGGTACGAACCCGCGGCGTAGCCCGGGCGGAACAGGGGCGTGGCCGCAATCGGCATCCAGTTACCGGAATACGTACCGATGTACTGGTTGCCAGTGGTGATACCCGATTGGGCGAGAGGCCCCATCGACAGCTTGGTCACCGTGGCATAACCCGGGAAGGGGGTGACGGGTGGCTTGGCGACAAACTGCAAGAAAGTGTTGGCCGTCGCGGTCGAGGTCACGCCCGACGAGTTGGTGGCGTCGAGGCCGGTCACCGAGAAAGAGCTCTGCACGGCGATGGTGGAGTAGGGCACCGTCGGTGGCGAGGTCATGTTGACGGTGAAGGCGTTCGGCCCCGTGGCACCCGTGCTGCAGCCCTTCGGCATGGCGGCGAGATTATTGCTCGAGAAAGTCCACGTCACGGTGCGAGTGCCCGCGTTGTAACTGCCCGACGGCGAACTGCTCACGTAGGTCATCTGGGTCGGTAGGAGGCTGGTAAGCGTTGCCGTTTGCCCATCCAGAAGTCCGGCATTACCGCTTTGGCAGGTAGCCGTAATCACGACGGACACTGACGAGTTCGGAGTGTAGGTCTGACCACCATCGGCGGTGGTTGACGACAAGCCCACAATGGGGGCGGCGGTGACGGTGGATTGCGCCGGGGTCGGGCTCGTTACTTGCCCAATGGCCGTGCCGGTGAGGGTCGGACGGACGCTGAAGGTGGTGTTGTTCGACGTCAGGAAGTTCGGAGGTGTGATGACGAGGTTGATAGAGCCGGAGTAACCGCCCACGAATGACGTCGAATTAATTCCCATGACCAAGTTGTTGCCCGAGATGGTGGGTCCACTGGTCAAAATGGATCCATCGCCGCTCGTCGCGGCATATTTCCAACTGGCGCTAGTCATTGACGGCGTCGTGGTCGTATTGAGCGGAATAGTGAGGGTCAAATTGGGGCCGCACTGCGCACCCAGTGTTCCCTGGCAGGAAAGGGCAATGTGATACGTCTGGGCGAGTCCCGAGGCGTGCGATTGCGTGGCGGGCGAAATAGTGAGGAGGGCGGTTTGGCCCGAGGCACCGGCCATCGAGGTGGGGGCAATTAATCCCACTGCGGCGATCGCGCTTGCCGCAAGAATTCGCATGACATTCTTGACCGACATATAACTCCTGATAAGGGTGGACAATTAGTTCACGATTTCCTGCAGAAGCCTATACCGAGAGCGAAATATCGCCCGGAGGCTTACGGAAGGGTGTTGTACACCATCAATTCGCCCGTATATACCGCCACCCAGACTCGCCCCGTGAGTCCGTCGTAGGCAATGCCGACCGGGTGCGTTCCGGTGCGGACATTTTGGATAATTTTCATGTCTGACGCCCGCAGCATGGTCATGGTGTTGGAGAAGTAGTTCACCACGTACAAGGTCGTGCCGTCGGTGGAGATGGCGAGGGATCGGCATTCTTGGCCCGTGTGGACCACCTTGACGACGTGTCCGGTGGCGCGATCAACCTTCACGACGTCGCCCGGCGCGTTCAAGGTGGCGTAGATATAGCGACCATTGACGGGGTCGATGACGACGTGACGCACGTTGCTGCCGACGTACCAGGCCCCGAGCAACTTGGCTTTCGGCAAGTTGACGACGTCAAGAACATTGCTACCCATCACCGCCACATAGGCCACTTGTGAATCGGGGCTGATGGCGATCCCGCGGGGGTAGCCACCAGTCGCCGGGACGATGCCGGTCACCACCCCCGTCTGGGCGTTGATGATGTAGACGTTCCATGAACACCACTGAGTCACGACGACGGTCTTGCCGTCTGGCGAGACGGCGATGTACTTCGGGACGACTCCCACCTGCACCACCTTGTCGATGGTGAGGGTGGCGATGTTGATGCGATAGATGAAACTCGGCGTGTTGCCGGCGGCGCGTGCGGAGCCCGGAGTGCAGGTGTCGGCCCCTTCCGGTCCGTGACCCGCGCCGTACATCGAGTAGTTGGTGACCCAGTAGGACTTTCCGTCGGGGCTCATTGCTCCTTCGACGGGGGCGCCGTGCGAGAGCCCGGGATGACCACCGATGCCGAAGTGCGACAGCACCACGCCGTCGCTGATGGTCTTCTTTAAGACGCCGGCCGAGCTGTACACCGTGATCGTGTGGCGGTACATCATGTTGTTGGCGAACAACAATCCGGTGTTGCTGGAGACCACCGATTTCGGGCTAATGAATCCACCAATGACTTTGTAGAGCACGAGGTGGCGCGTGTCGGCCGGCGGCCCCGGAGGGGTGACGCGAGAAAGTGGCACGCCACGTCGAACGGTGGTCGTGGTGACATCGGTCGATGAGGTGCTCGAGGTGACCGTGGTAGTCGTGGCCGCACCACTGTGGACATTGCGCGCGTAGAGAAATCCACCCGTCGCCAGGGCAACGACCGCGATAAAGGCAACAAGTTGCGTCAGGCGAGAAGGGGTGCGAGGGGCCATGGCCCCACGTTACGACCTAGCGGGCCTTTCTGAGAACCGCGGGGGGCGCTTTTCGATGAAGGCAGATACCCCTTCGTCGACATCGCCATGGGCGACGCTGAGCGTCTCGAGGTCGCGACCGTCGCCACCTTCACCTCGAGCGCGACGAGCGAGAGCAACTTTGGTCAACTCTTGTGCGTAGGCCGACCTCGAGATGATGGATGAGATCCATGCGTCAAGTTGTTCATCGAGATGCGGCACCACCTCGTGCACCAATCCACACTGCAACGCAAAGGCGGCATCGTGAAGGTCGCCGAGAAGGAGCAGTTGACGCGCGGTGGCTTCGCCGACATTTCGAACCAAGCGGTCAATGGCGCCCGCCGGGTACACGATGCCGAGCTTGACGGGAGTAACGCCGACGACCAGATCGGCAGTGGCCACTCGGAGGTCGCAGGTCAGAGCCAGCTGCACCCCACCGCCGACACAGTTGCCATGAAGAGCAGCGATGGTCACCATGGGAAGTGACGCCAAGGCCTCTTCGGCGTCCGCGTTCAGTTGGCGATACGTGGTGCCGTCGACGTCAGCGGCGAGAGAGCGACCCAATTGCCGAATATTCGCGCCCGAGCAAAAGTGATCTCCCCGACCGCGAATGATGACGGCGCGCAAAGTGCTGTCACCGGCGGCGCGCAGCGCTTCATCGCGCAGTGACGCCCACATGTCGTAAGTCACGGCATTGAAGGTCGCCGGAGATGACAGCCACCAGGTCTCCACTTGACCCTCGTGGGAGCGCTGCACCTCAATCATTGGTCGACCCCCGTGGCGAGTCGCGCGCGACGAACAGCGTCGAGCCACCCACGACCATGAACGGCGTCGGGCTCGAGATAGTTGCCTTCGGCCCACTCGTTCCAACTCTTTACGATGACCAACTGTCGGCCAGCGGGATTCTTCTTCTCGAGCTCGAGCGCGTCGGTGAGCTGTTGCTCAAAGCGCGCGGGGCTGGTGGATAAAGCGACGGCGCCGCGGCGCGTCGACCGCGGGGTGTTATCCCAGTTGGGCTGCACGCTTTGATGAAGTCGTCCCGATAGTGCCTGACGTGGTTGCGGCAGATGATCGGTGTAGTGGTAGCGAGCGGGTCCAAATCGTTCGTCGCGCGCGCGCAGGCGATCACGCACCTTCGTGCCGAGGGTGCGTGTAAAGGGAAACTCGACATAGAGGCCCCCGTCAAAACCGTCAGCATCATGCGTCGTGTACTGCACGCCCCATTCGCGTCCCTCGAGCCACGCGACGAGGTAGAGGCCGGGAAGTCCGAGTTCACGGGCCACTTGCTGGAACTCCTCGACGAACTGACGAGCGTTCGGTAGTTCCGTGGGCCGGAAAATCAACATCACCGGCTTGCCGTCAATGGTGACGTAACGCGGATCGGTCAAGGTCGGCAGCAAACTCGTCAGATGGGCGCGATGATCCTCAATGCCGGGGTAAGTCTGCTCAATGAGGATGTGATGCGAGAGACCGTGCCATACCCCTGACCAACTTTGATTCGCCCACCCCACGAAGAAGGGAAAGTCGGGGGAGCCCGACGCCACCACCTCGCGCAGGGGTCGTTCCAGGATTTCGCGACCACCGAACCAATAGTGCCAGTAGCAAAAACTGGTGATCCCCGCGATTTTCGCAAGCTCTACTTGGCGTTCGCGAATCTGCGGATCGAGCAACGAGTAGTAGCCCAGTTCCCCAGGGGTGACGGGTTGCGCGTGGCCACGAAAGAGGGGTCGCGCCCGCTTGACATTGGTCCATTCGGTAAAGCCTTCGCCCCACCATTCATCATTTTCGGGGATTTGGTGAAACTGAGGGAGATACAGCGCGGACAATTCCATCAGGCACCTCGCGTAATGACGTCAGACAGCGAACCCACCACGGTGCCGTCAGTGCCGTAAAAGGCGGACCAGGGGGACGCCGCGAGGCGGGGCGTGGCGGCGGCGATCCACTCGGCGGGAAAAGCGGCCCCGGCCGACGTGGAAGAGGTCTGTCGGAAATTCGTTTGTGACCATCGGCCCACGTCGACACGGTCCACGTCGAGTGCCTCCCAGGTGGGGTGATGGGCGGCGGCAAAAGAGCGAATGCGCGCCAGTTCGTGGCGCGGGTCGGATAATAAATCTTCGTAGGAGACCCACCATGCTCGAGCGTCGCGGGCGTTCTCGTAGGCGTCGCACCACGAGGTCACTTCACGAGCGAAATTCTCCGCCGGTGACCGCGAGGGGTCACACCAGCCCAGGTCGACGACCGAACGGGCAATGTCGTAGGGGTGGCGCGTCAAAATCACCACGGGAATATCGGGTCGCTGTGCGCTGACCGCATCGAGGAGCCACATCGCGCGAACGTCTTTCACGACGCTGCGCCGCGGCAGGTGCGAGTGGTTCATCTGGTCAGTCCACGACGACCACAAGCGCCCCGACAAGGCGCGCAGCACATCACGAGTGGCGGGGGAGTCCGTGCGGGGAAGCTTGGTCAGGGCCGCATCTTCACCCGTGATGATGTTGTCGGCCACGTTCGCTGGCTCATAAACCAGTCGAGTCCCGAGAGGTGAGGCGAGCATTTCGAGTAACCACGTCGATCCACTTCGTTGCCACGAGCAAATCCACAGTGCGCGATGTGATCCGGGGCCGAGGACGATCGATTGGCGACGACGTCGCCATTGTTGGCGCAGGTAACGGCCGTGATGGCGAACCCGAGTAATGCTCGACGAAGTCACGAGGGAAAGTCTCGCAGATGCGACTACTGGCGACCCATCTCTGCTCGCATGGCGCTCTTCTCCAAATCTTGCTCCTGCTGACGAGACACGGAGATAAGAGAGATGGTGACGCAGCGAATTCGTCCGGTGAAAGCGAAGGGCCCGTGGTAGAGCTCGCTGACCGGCCCGGCGGTGTCCGTGGCCACTCGGTGACCCACCGAGGAGATGACGCGCAAGATGGTGGCGATCTCACCGTGGCCCACCTCGACACCATTGTGCTCCAAGGTCACCTCGGCGCCCGCATCGCGACGGCGAAAGCGCAGGGCCAACTCGTCGCCGTCTCGCAGCGACAAGGCACGACTGCGAATGATGCTGTGCTCTTGGAAGTAGTTGTAATCGAGGATGAAGTGGCCGTCCTGCACGAACACGGTGAGACCCGAGTTTTCCGTGCCGGACGAGAAAATGACGCCGTCACCGGCGACGGCAATGTCGGCCACGAGGTCGAAACTGCGTCCGCCAATCGCGGCGCCCGCTTGTGCGGGCAGGGGGCTGACCGGTGGGAAGTAGCGATAGACACGGTCGGGTCGGTGCGGGCCGTGCTCTTGAAAGCGCATGGCGAGCAATTCGGCCAAGCGGTCGTCTAACGGCAAGATTTGGTGCGTCGTCGTTTGCTCCCACCACAAATCAATTAATGCCTTCAATTTGTCCGGCTCGCTCGCCGCGAGGTCGTGGCACTCGGAGCGGTCCTTGTCGTAGTGGTAGAGCTCCCACTGGTCGTCGTCATAGGACGTCGTCGCGATGTGGCGAGTGACAGCCTTCCAGCCGTCGTGAATCATCGCGCGGTGGCCCACCATTTCGAAATATTGCGTCGGGTGAGAACTGGGCGCGGTCTCGTCGGCAAAGGTAGGCACGAGGGTGCTGCCCGCGACGGGAATCTGGGGTTGGCCGCGATAGATCTCGGGGACGGTGGCGCCCGTGACGTCAAAAACGGTGGCGGCGATGTCCGTGACGTAGGTGAATTGATCGCGAATGGACCCAGCCACGTCGGTGGTGTGCCGTGGCACCTTCATGATGAGGGGAACGTGCACGCCACCTTCGTGGGTGTTCTGCTTGTACCAGCGATACGGCGTATTGCCGGCCTGCGCCCAGCCCCAGGGGTAATTGGTGTGGCTGTGTGGTCCGCCGATGTCCTCGAGGTGGGCGACCGCCTCGTCGGGGGTTTCCCAGATGCCATTGAAGAACTTCATTTCGTGCAGCACGCCGAAGGGACCACCTTCTTGGCTAGCGCCGTTGTCACTTTGCAGCACGATCATGGTGTTGTCGTACACGCCGAGATCTTTGAGATCGGCGATGAGTCGGCCAATCTGATCGTCGGTGTGGTGAAGGAACGCCGCGAAGGCTTCCTGGAGGCGACAGGCCAACTTCCGCTGGTTGTCCGACAAGGTCGTCCACTCTTCAACGCCAGGGTTACGCGGCGCGAGCACCGTGCCCTCGGGGATGAGACCCATTTCGTTTTGGCGAGCGAAGATGCGCTCGCGCGCGGCATCCCAGCCGTCGTCGAACTTGCCGCGCCACTGCTCGAGGTAGGACGCGGGGGCCTGGTGCGGGGCGTGGGTGGCTCCCAGCGCGAGATACATGAAGAAGGGGCGGTCAGGCCGCACGCTGAGCGAGTCGTGAATGAATTCGCCGGCCTTGTCAATCAAGTCCTCGGTGAGGTGGTAGCCCTCGTCGGGAGTGGCGGGCGGTAACACGTGGTGGTTGTCGTAGGTCAGCGAGGGGCTGAACTGGTCGGTCTCGCCATCGAGAAATCCGTAGTAGCGATCGAAGCCACGCTGCAGCGGCCAATTATCAAACGGGCCAGCGGCGCTGGCTTCCTCGAGGGGTACGAGGTGCCATTTGCCCACCGCGAAGGTCGCGTAGCCCTCGTCGCGAAGTACCTCGCCCATGGTGGTGACGTTGCGGCTCAGTGCGCCGCGCATGTGGGGAAATCCACTATTGAAGTTCGAGATGGCCCGCACTCCCACGTCGTGGTGATTACGACCCGTGAGCAGGGCGGCGCGCGTGGGGGAGCACAGGGGGGTGACGTGGTAGTTGGTGTAGCGAAGACCGTCGGCGGCCAGCGCGTCGATGTTCGGTGTGGGGACGTCGCCTCCGAAGCAGGAGAAGTGACCGAAACCCAGGTCGTCAATCAAAATGACGATGACGTTCGGTGCCTCATCGCCCGGGTGTGCCGGCTGTGGCCACCACGGAGTCGATTCTTGCCACGTCTTACCAATGTGTCCCTGAAAGTCGCTCATCGTCACTCCTTGTCAGGACCGACGCTACGCCATTGGGCGTTCGTCAGGCGGTGACTGAAGCTGCGCGTCGCGCCATCACGGCGACGCCGAGAGCGATGAAAGCGAGCCACACCAATGAGATATTGCCCAGACCCAAATTCAGGCCTCCACGATGGTGAGGCATGGCGAGATAGTCAGCCACCGAGGCACCGAGGGGCCGCGTCACGATGTAGGCCAACCAGAAACAGGCAATCTCGCCGCGGCGGGTGATGGCCCACCACAAGGCAGGTAACGCGAAGGCGGCAGCGAAAAGGAAAATTGAACCGCCGTATCCCAGTTTGACGGTAACTGCGGTGTAGTCGCCGAGGGCGGTGCCGAGCGCGAAGGTGGCAATGATGGTGGCCCAGTAAAAGAGTTCGCGGCGAGTGCTGTCGATGTGGTCCATGGAAACGGTGCCTTCGACGAGTCGCCAGAGCAGGAATAGCCCGATAACACCCGTGAGGCACACGGCAGTTGACACCGCGTAGGGAACGCCCAACCCGACGTGCATCACGTCCGCCACTTGGGTGCCAAAAATCGCCACCATCGTGACCGTCAGCCAGTAGCGCGCCGTGCTGAAAGAGTCGCGCCGAATCTGCCAGAACACGATGGCCGCAAACACGACGACACTCACGACGACCGCCGCGTACTGGTTGAAGTGCTTGATGATCCAGTCCGAGCTCGCTTCTCCTGCCCCGGTCGTTAACAGTTTGAGGAGCCAGAAGCCAACCGCAACGTGAGGAACTTTATTAAGTGGGCGCGGCATGTTCACCGTCTCCATCCTTATTTCCAGTCGTCCGTGAGTTCGTCAAGGCGTTCCATCATGCTGGCGAGAAGCACCATTGAGTCCGCCATCGCCTGAGGCGTAAACACGCGAGGTTGGGCGGGGGTGAACATGGCCTGAGCCTGGATGAAGGAGAAGGCAATCACCATCGCTGCGGCCTGAGCGCGTTCACTCGCGCTAGGGCTGACCCGCAAGTGGTCTGCCGAGAGGCCGAGAAAACTCGTGATGACGTGGGGGTCAACGGCCAGTCGGTCGGGTTTGGTCCCCGATAGTGAGAGCCACGTGGAGAGCTTCACCCACAAAAACAGATCACCAATGGGCGTAATGCCGATGGGCTCATTGTCGGCGAGAAAGCGCAGTGTTCGCTCTTCTAGAAAGCGAAGGGCAGCAATAAGGAGATTCTCCACGCTGTCGAAGTTGCGAAAGATGACATTGGGGTCCATGTGCACTTCGTGAGCAATTCGCCGAGCGGTGATCTCGGGAAAGGGGATGCTTTCGGCGAGATGAATAACGGCGTCAATTAAAAGACGCTGCGCCTCGAGGCTCGATACTCGAGGCTTCGGGTGAACTTTCGGGTCCGACATAGGTCGCTTCGAACCATACCCTTCGATGTCCTCGTGTCTATGACGATGAGCTGGCAAAACATCGGATAATGTCTTTTTTGTCAACAAAGATGACAAAAAAGACAGAAAGCGGCATTTCGTGAAACTTTTACGCCTCATCTCGTTTGCGACGATGTCGCTGGCGGCTGCCAGCTCGGTGTCGATTCCCGTGGCGGGGGCGTCCTCGCCACGTCAGGCGCATACTGCATCCGCGCCGTCGTCCCGTTACAGCGTGGTCCAGCCAGCCGTTTTCGCACCGGGCCTGCAAAATGCGAGCCCCTATGACTACTTTCTCGACGTGTCGTGCGCTGCCCCGGGCGACTGCACGGCGGTCGGTCAATTCTTCGCTGCGGATGACGACAACCAGGCGATGACTCAAACATCAACAAACGGAGTGTGGGCACCCGCTCAACCCGCCAATTTTGGCGACGACTTCCCGACGCCGTATCGAAATGGAGCTTTCACCTCAGTGTCATGTACGTCGCGGGGCAACTGCACCGCCGTCGGATATACGGGCAATTTGGCCATCGCCCAGACCTTGACGAACGGAGTGTGGGGTCATGTGGTCGTCATCCCCTTCAGTTCCTCGATCTTGCGCAGCCCCGATGGGCCCAACGACCACCTCTATTCAATTTCGTGTTCGTCACCGGGCAACTGCACCGCCGCGGGGGACTACGGCAATGAAAATAGCTACGACGTTCCCATGACCGCTCAAATGGTCGGTGGGGTGTGGGGACCGGCCACCCCGGGGCTTTTTCCCTCAAACTACGACCTTTCCCCGAACGCGTCGTACACCAAAATCTCCTGCGCATCCGCGGGCAACTGCACCGCGGCGGGCAGCCACTACCGCTGGCCTACCGGGATGGAGACATACCTGTCGACATCGACGGCGGGAGCGTGGAGTACCGCGGTCGTGGTCCCGAACTTTCAAATGATGTCACTGTCGTGCTCTGGCCCCGGTAGCTGCACCGCCTCGGGCCACACGACCGATTCGAATGGTGGCACGATTGCGGCCACCGTCTCGTCGACGAATGGCATCTGGGGATCACTCGACGTCCTAGATCTTCCGTACCCAAATTCAGCCTTGATTTCCGTGGACTGCACAGCTCCCGGTAGCTGCACCGCGGTGGGCTATTACGACGATGCCGACTGGCATTCGACTCCCGTGATGGAAACGTCGGTGGGCGGGGTGTGGTTGACGCCGGTGATTGGCGTCACCGTGACGGAGGGGGGCAGCAGTGATCCGGCGGCGAACGGACTTCTCGCGAGCGTGTCGTGCACCTCGGCGGGGTATTGCAGTGCGGCCGGATCTGCCTACGACGTCAATGGCGGCACCGAGGGAATAACGATTATCCAAACGAATGGCACCTGGTCAGCGGCCGCCACAGCCAGCTTCTCGCCGTCGGTGAGCGCTCAACCTCGAGGTGATGCGTTCTACGCGATTTCCTGCAGTGCTCCGGGCTCGTGCACTGCGGCAGGCAACTTCACCGACGTCAACAACAACTATCCGGCGATGACGCAAACATTCATGGCGCCCCCGCCGAGCGCCCCTCAGAATGTCTCGTTTTCTCCCGCACCCGGTCACGCCATTGTGAACTGGTCTGCACCAGCGAATCTCAATGGCGCCAGCGTTACGGGGTATCGCGTGACGGTTCGACGCGCAAGTAACGGCGCGGTGCAAAGGACCGTGGAGGTGAGTGCCTCGCCGACTCAGGCGATCATCACTTTGCCGGTCTCGTCTTTCACCTTCAGCGTGGCGGCGCTCACCACGTCGGGTGTGGGTGACGCGTCCGAGCCGCTGACCGCCTCGACCACGGCATCGACCGGTGTTCGCATTCCTCCCGCTCCGCGAGCGCTCACCGCAGTCGTGGCGAACGGCAGTGCACGTCTCTCGTGGTTGCCACCTGTCCTCAGTGACGGTGGATCACTTATTTACCAATACATCGTGAGCGACGGACACGGACACGGCTGCGCGAGTGGCAGCGACGCACGATTTGCGGCCACCCAGTTTGCGTGCTCGGTGACGGGTCTGACCAATGGATCTCGCTATAGCTTCAGCGTGACCGCCATCAACATCATGGGTTCGTCGCAGCCGTCGCCGGTCGTGGTGGTCAGTCCGGCGTCGCCGCCGACGTCAGCACCGATGGTGAGCGTCGACTCGCTGACCGCGCACCGCGCCACCTTGAATGTCACCGCCCCTCGTGACATGGGCGGGCGAGCCCTGCTCGGTTACGAGGCCAGTTTTGACAATGGACGCACGTGGATGTCGCTGTACTACTTCACCTCGGGCAACCAGATTCAGTTGGGTGCGCTTACTCCCGGTAATTCGTACCGCGTGTTGATTCGGGCGCGAAACCAAGTGGGTACATCCCCGTCGGCAGTCGTGATTTTCACCCTGCCGAGGCATTGATCGAAGCAAAAGACTGATACAGTTGTGCTATGGCACAACTGTATCAGTCTCCATCGACAGCCGCAGGACTTTTGCAGCTGGCACGACTTAAGAGCGGTTTCAGTCAGCGCGAACTGGGAGACATTGCGGGTGTGCCCGCAACGATGATCTCTGCCTACGAACGAGACTTGAGGCAACCCACCCTCCCGACATTGATGCGTCTGATTGGCGCTGCAGGATTCGAACTTGAACTCCACCTCCGCTCCCTGGATCAGCACGATGAGATTCTTGAGAAGTTGGACGCGGCGAGAACGGCAAAAGAGCGAGAGCATCGGAAACTGCAACAAGATGCGTGGAGAAGGGCCGTTCGCGTAGAAGACCGTTCTGCCGAATGACTGAGTCGCCTTTAAATGCGTCCGCCATCGTTGAGGCATTGAACCGGTACGGAGTTGACTACGTCGTCATTGGAGCCTTTGCAGCCTTGGCTCATCGTGCGCCAATCCCCGCAACGAACGACATCGACCTAACGCCTCTTCGAACAACGGGGAACCTGGATCGACTCTCGGCTGCCCTTCGTGAACTTGATGCTCGAGTGCGAGTAGATGGCGCTCCTGAAGGGTTGAGATTTGATCATGATGCGGTATCGCTGGGATCCAGCGATACCTGGAATCTCATTTGCCCTTTTGGAGAGTTTGATATCTGCTTTGCGCCAAGTGCGTTTCCTGGTGGTTATCTGGACCTTATTGACGCCTCGGATCGAGTCGAGGTAGATGGAGTCGTTGTGTCAATTGCCGGGCTGACAGACATCATCGCCTCGAAGGAAGCGGCAGGACGTCCGAAGGATTTACGAGTCCTTCCCCTTCTCGTGAAGCATCTACATGCACTGAGGGCGTCAGATGAGGGGCGGCAACTCTAGATAGGGACCCGACGGCTGACTTTCACCACCGGTAGTGACGAATCCCGGCCCATGAGGACCGGGATTCGTGAACTTCGTGGTGGAGGTAATGGGACTATGTTCGAACCCCTCCTGGGGCCAGAAACTACTTAGTTTCAGGGGTTTCTGATGAGGCGCGCCGGCCAAAAAGGATCAAACCCGGCAATTCTCCGCTAGCAGCGGAAGAGATGGGACAAGGTTCGAACCCCACGTCCTTGCCCCAAGTTTGAGTGAGCTGCTCGTAAAATGAGAGCACACAACGAAGGAAGGACTTCCGTGCGTCCCATTTTTCATCTTTCGATTCCTGTCCGTGATCTGAGTGAGGCAGTCGACTTCTACCAGAGCCACCTCGGTGCTGAGATTGGAAGGAGAACGGACGACTTTGTCGATGCCCTGCTCTTGGGCGCACAAGTAACGCTTCAAAACGATCCGGCCAGCGTGACGGCACCAATGCCGAGGACGAGACACTTCGGGGCGACCGTTTCATGGGACGCGTGGGAGTCAATCTCAGCTCGTCTTCGTGGAGGTCCGCTGATTGTTGAGCCGCCAACTCTCTCGTATGTGGGCGAGCCCACAGAGCAAGGAAAATTGATGATCAAAGATCCGAGCGGAAATCTCATCGAAATCAAGGCATACCGCCAACCTGACAAGGTTCTCGGCTCCCTGGCACACTGATCAGATAGTTCCAGAGGAGCCCTTCCTCTCAACAGTCTTGAGGCTCAATCCCGAAGCGTCTCCTGAGTTAGCTGCTTGTACGGTCGGTGTTCTTCCAAGAGCGAGTGGCGAATCCGTCGGACATCTGCTATCCTTACATTTAGAAAAAAGTAAGGAGAACAACATGGACGTGGCCGCTCGCTTGAGCTCCAAAGGGCAGGTAACGATTCCGAAGGCAGTACGTGATGCCCTCGGTGTTGAAGAAGGCGACTCCGTTATTTTTCGCATTGATGGCAACCTGGCGACGCTTCAGCGGACACCAGATTTTCTTGAACTGGCGGGAACACTCGCCGCGCCGGCAACAAAGAAGAGCGCCAGCTGGGACCGAGTCCTCGAGATCTCACGTGCGAGTAGGGCCAAGAAGTTTCAGTGAGTTCGTTTGTCGACACCAACGTTCTGGTTCGTCATCTGGTTGGTGATCCACCCGACATGGCGAGGCGAGCCACCGCCTTTTTGAGGAATGAAGAGAGTCTCTACCTCGCTGATCTCATCGTTGCCGAAACGGTGTACGTACTCGAATCGTTCTACGAAATCGACCGTTCTCGCATCAGTGAAGCAATTCGATCCTTGCTGGCGATGGAGTCCGTCCGAGTCATTGACGCTCCGCTACTCCTGCGAACGGTTGCCTTGTACGAAGGCGAACGGCTTGATTTTGCCGACGCCTACCTCGTGGCTTGCGCGGAAACCACTGGGGTAGGAAAGGTCGCTTCTTTCGACAAAGCCATCAGTCGAATACCCACGGTCGAGAGAATCGAGCCCTAAGGAATCAATTCACCAACCGGTTTCATCGTCATAAACGATGTCCACCAAAAGGGACCTACGGCATTTGGTGGAGGTAAGGGGATTCGAACCCCTGACCCCGACACTGCCAGTGTCGTGCTCTACCAGCTGAGCTATACCCCCCAGAGGCATTTAGCCTAGCACTGCGCGTGACTGGTCCCACTCGGCCACGGGGCCATGAACGGGGAGGGCGCTTTTCCTAGACTGATGCCATGGCGCGCGACTACGACATTGTGGACATTGAGAAGAAGTGGCAGGAACGGTGGCGCGAGTCCGGCCTGTACGAAGTCTCCAATGATGACCCGCGCGAGCGCTTTTACGCCCTGAATATGTACCCCTATCCCTCGGGGTCGGCTCACCAGGGCCACGTGCGCAATTACACCTTCGGCGACTTGGTCGTCAGGTACCAGTCCATGAAGGGCAAGGCCGTCTTGTCGCCCTTCGGTTTTGACTCCTTTGGCCTCCCGGCCGAGAATGCCGCCATCAAGGCGGGAAGCCACCCGCGCATCTTCACCGATCAGCGCATGGCGGAACTTAAGGAATCCGTGCAGCGTCTGGGCGCGGTGTACGACTGGCGCCGTGAAGTCTTTAGCCACGACCCCGCCTACATGCGCTGGTCCCAGGAAATTTTCCTCACCTTCCTCGAGAACGGTTTGGCGTATCGCGCGCAAGCACCGGTGAACTGGTGTCCGAGCTGCGCGACCGTATTGGCGAACGAGCAGGTCGTGGGCGATGGCGTGTGTGACCGATGTGGCACGGCGGTGGTGAAGAAGGACCTCGAACAGTGGTTCTTTCGCATTACGAAGTACGCCGACGAGCTGCTCGAGTCGGTCGATGACCTCGAGTGGCCCGAGCGCGTCAAGACCATGCAGCGAAACTGGATTGGTCGATCCGAGGGTGTGGAGTTCGATCTGCCCTTCGTCGGTCACGACCTCGCCTTGCGCGTGTTCACCACTCGCCCCGACACCGGCTTTGGAGTGACCTACGCCGTCATGGCGCCGGAGCACCCTCTGCTCGCGACCGTGACGACCGACGAACACCGCGCGGCGGTCACCGACCTCGTGGCGCGCGCTCGCGCGGCGACCGACATGGAGCGCACGGCGTCCAGTGACAGTGGCGACAATTTGTCGAAGCGCGGAGCCTTCACCGGCGCCTACGTCACCAACCCCTTCACGAATCAACCGGTTCCGGTGTACGTGGCGGACTACGTCCTCGGGAGCTATGGCACCGGGGCAATCATGGCGGTACCCGCCGAAGATGAGCGCGACCACGCCTTCGCGTTGGTGCACGGTCTGCCCATTATCCGCACCATCGAGACCCCCGACGGGCACGAGGGTCCCTACAACGGCGACGGTGTCCACATCAACAGTGGCTTCCTCGACGGTCTCGATGTCGCGGAGGCCAAGAAGAAGGCCGCCGACTTCCTTGCTCAGTCAGCCAACGGCATCGAGAAGGTGAACTTTCGCCTTCGTGACTGGTTGGTCTCGCGTCAGCGCTTCTGGGGTTGCCCCATTCCCGTGATCTACTGCGCCGGCTGTGGCATTGTTCCGGTGCCGCGCGAGCAGTTGCCCATTGTGGCGCCCGATGACGTGAAGATGGACCAGACCGGACAGTCGCCGCTCGCCACCCACGAGCCCTTTTGGCGAACCACCTGTCCCACCTGTGGGGGAGAGGCTCGCCGTGAAACCGACACCATGGACACCTTCACTGACTCCTCCTGGTACTTCCTTCGCTTCGCGGACCCGTTCACCGAGGGCAAGGCCTTTGACCCTGAGGTCGTCGCCAAGTGGATGCCGGTGGATCAGTACATCGGTGGCATCGAGCACGCCATCTTGCACTTGCTCTACGCGCGCTTTTACATGAAGGCCCTCATTGACACCGGGCTCGCCACGGGAATCGAGCGCGAGCCTTTCCGTCGTCTTTTCACCCAGGGCATGATCCGCATGGACGGCGCCAAAATGTCGAAGTCCAAGGGCAACCTGGTGACCCCGGGGCAGTACTACGCCACCGTGGGTGCCGATGGCCTGCGACTCTTCCACCTCTTTGTGGGTCCGCCGGCCGACGACGTGGACTGGACAAGTCAAACCGACGAAGTCATTGACGGCTGTGGTCGATTCCTGCACCGTCTGTACCGCTTGGCTCACGGTGAGGGCGTCATCTTGCGTGAGACCGAGGCCGAGGGCGACCTGGCCATGCGTCGCCAGATTCATAAGACCATTGCCAAGGTGACTGATGGGCTGGATCGCTGGACCTACAACACCTCGGTCGCGGCGTTGATGGAACTGCTCAACGCCGTGTCCAAGTACGCCCGCGAAGGCGACGGAGCCCGTCGCGACATCTTTGACGAGGCGATCGACACCATGCTGTTGTTGCTGGCGCCCATGTCGCCGCACCTCACGAGTGAAATGTGGGAGGAGCGTCACGGCGAGGGTCAATTCGTTCACGCCCAGTCCTGGCCGGTCGCCGACCCCGAGCTATTGGTAGATGAGGACGTCGTCATGGTGATTCAAGTGGCCGGCAAGGTGCGCGCACGCGCCACCGTGGCCACGACCATCAGCGAGGACGAGGCCATCGCTATCGCGCTGGCACAGCCCGAAGTGCAGGCGCTGCTCAATGGGGCCACGCCCTCGCGCGTCGTGGCTCGCGCCCCGAAGCTCGTCAACATTGTTCCGTGACCAAAGGTTCGCCCACCCTCTTTTCGACGGTCATTCCGCCGAGCTTTGATCGACCCGAGATCGAGGTGCGAACCTCGGCACGTCGAAAGAAGACCGGAGCGGCCCACTGGTCGGGCGACAACATCGTGGTGGTGCTTCCCGAGCGACTGCGCGGCAAAGAGCGGCAGCGTCTGATTGACGAATTGGTCAATCAACTGCTTCACCAGCGCCCCCACGCGGTCAGCGGTGACGCGGCCTTGGAAGAGCGCGCCGTGGTGCTCGCCGACCTCTACGTCGACGGTGTACGTCCCGCCCGCGTGACCTGGTCGTCGACGCAGACGCGGGTCTGGGCCACGTGTGCGCCGGCCACACGAGAAATTCGACTGTCGACCTCGCTGCGGGCCTGTCCCGAGTGGGTGGTGGACGCGGTGTTGGTGCACGAACTGGCGCACCTCATTGAGGCCGATCACACCGCAGATTTTTGGGAAATTGCTCGTCGTCACCCCCGTCAAGACGAGAGCGAAACCTTCCTCGCGGGCTACGCCCTGGGCATGGGTCGTCGCGTGAGCAGCGACGACGTCGACTAGTCCGTCTCGCCGCGCAAGAAGCGCTCGAGTTCCTCGGCGAGTTCGTCACCGGACGGAATCTCCGCACCCAGTGATCCGCCTTCGGTCTCATCAACGGTGCGCTCGAGGTCTTCCACCATGGTCTGGTGGTCGGGGTTATTCGTAATGAGGTCGTTCACGCGCTCACGGGCGTCATCGGCGGAGCGGCGCAGCGCCTTGGACGACACCGACAGTCCGGCCACGGCGGCCAGTGAGTCCACGAGGGCCGCGGAGGCCAGGGGGTAGGACATCGACGCGACGTAGTGCGGAACGCGCGCCCAGAGACTCACGGCGTCGATGGATGCCTCGGCGAAGGCCATTTCGAGCGCGGCGCCAATACCGGCGGGAACTTCAATCTCTCCGTCGATGGTGCCGACCACGTCGAGCAGATGCGAACTTTCTTGCGGTGCGGTGCCGATCACGCGCACCGGACGGGTGTGCGGGGTGGGCGCGGGGAACGCGCCGAGGCCGACCAAGAGACGGACATCAAATCGTCCGGCCACGTCCACGATGAGATCGCAGAAGTCGCCCCAGTGAAAGTCGGGCTCCGGACCCACCAGAAAGAGAACGTCAGCGCCATCGCGGTCCTCGCCATAACGAAGTTGAATCTCTGGCCACGTCAATTCGGCAGTGACGCCGTCGATGATCTTGGCGAGGGGGCGACGGGCGCGCTGGTCGATGAAGTACTCGGTGTCAAAGGTCGCGAGCACATCGGTGTCCATGATGTCGAGCAGGTGGGTGAGGGCGGTCTGCGCGCCATATCCGGCGTCAATCCACCCCTCCATGGCCACGATGAGGACGGGGTCCACGATGGGAGGATCGGACAAAAACAAGATGCGGTCGAAGGCGTCGTCCATTACATCGACTCCAGTGTGGTCTTGGCCGTTTCGGCCAGCAAGCGAATGTGCTTCGGAAACTCATCGACCGATCCGGTGTCACCGGCGGTCGCTCCCGCGCGATAACGAGCGAACACGCCCTGCAAAATGCAGGCGAGCTTCCAGTATCCGAAGGCTTGGTAGAAGGCGACGTCGCTGAGATCCAGCGAGGTGGCGGCGCTGTAAGCGCTCAAGACCTCGGCGCGAGTAGAGAAGCCGGCTGCGGTCGTGGGGGCTGCTCCGAGCAGGGCGGCTGCGCCATCGGCGGCCTCGGTCCAGTACACCAGGAGAAGGCCGACGTCGGCCAGCGGGTCACCCAGAGTGCAAATTTCCCAGTCCAAGATCGCGGTGACGTCGCCCGCATCGTTCAGCACGGTGTTGTCGAGGCGATAGTCACCGTGAACGACAGCGACCTTCTGCTGAGTGGGAATTGAGGCAGCCAGCGCGTCGCCGACAGCTTCCACGATGCCGTCGTGCGTGACGCCATCAACGGCCATTTGTTCATACTGCCCACGCCAGCGCTTGACCTGCCGTTCGATATAACCATCGTGGCGCGCGAGCGAACCCAGCCCCGCCGCCTCGACGTCCACGTCGTGGAGTCGCGACAAGGTGCGCGCCAGGGAGGGGCCGATGAGCGCGCGCTGCGCTTCGGTGAACGCGGCGGTGGCCTGCGTGGCGTCGCGCAAGATATGGCCCTCGACGAATTGCATCACGTAGAAGGGGCGCTCGTTCACCGTTTCATCCACGCAGAGGCCGAGGGGAGTGGCCACGGGGATGCCCTGGGGTGCCAGGGCCGAGATGATGGTGTGCTCGCGCACCATGTCGTGCGCGGTCGGCAAGACGTGACTGGTCGGCGGACGGCGAAGTGCGTAGTGGCGGCCCGCGGCGTCGGTGACGCGGTAGGTGAGATTGGACCTGCCTCCGGCGATGAGATCGAAAGTAAGGGGTGCGACCGCACCGACGTTCTCGACCATCCAGGCCGAAACGGACTCGTGATTAATGCCGAGGACGCTCATGATGAGTCAAGGCTAGCCCTGCCACAAACACCCCTCATCTCGTCGCATGGCGCCGGTAGTCTGCCTTCCATGGCCGATGTCACTGACCTCACTTTTGGAACCGAGGTCTTGGAGCGCTCACGCACCGTGCCCGTGGTGGTGGACCTGTGGGCCGAGTGGTGCACCCCGTGCAAGACCCTCGGTCCCCTCTTGGAAAAGGTGATTGGCGAAACCAACGGCGCCGTCGAGTTGGCCAAGGTGGATGTCGACGCCAACCCCGCTATTGCACGCATGTTTCAGGTGCAATCCATCCCCGCGGTCTTTGCCATCGTGGATGAGCAAATCGTCGATGGATTCTCCGGTGCGCAGCCCGAGGCTGCCGTTAGAGAATTCATTAACAAGCTGGCGCCGAAGGGCGAGAGCATTGACGAACTCTTAGAACGTGGCGATGAGGCTTCGCTTCGTCGCGCCTACGAGCTTGATGCTGCCGACCTTCGCACCTTGGGCGCGCTCGGCGCGTTCTTGATGGCGGGCGAACGTTTTGATGAGTTAACGACGATTCTCGATGCCGCAGCCCCCAGCGTGGTGGTGAATGCCCTTCGGGCTCAAATCGATCTCGCTCGTCGCGGCATTGTGCTGGACGACTCACTCGATGCCAAATTGGACGGCCTGCTCGCACAGGTGCGCGAGGACGCCACCGCTCGTGAGGAATTGATTTCCATTTTGGACGCACTCGGTCCGAATGATCCGCGCTACGTCTCGTATCGCCGTCAGATGGCGAATCGCCTCTACTGATGTTCACCGTTTTACCCACGACCACGCTGCGCCTCGGAACGCGAGAGATTGACGTCACCACGAGGGCACAGGTCATGGGCATCTTGAATCGCACCAAGGACTCCTTCTTCTCGCCGGCGGCGACTTTTGATCTCGACCAGTTTTTTTCTCGTGCCGAGCAACTCGTCAGCGAGGGGGCAGACATCTTGGATGTCGGCGGAGTGAAGGCCGGGCCCGGTGACGAGGTCACTGAAGAGGAAGAGCTCGAGCGCGTGGTGCCCGCGATTGCGGAGCTTCACCGACGGTTCGACGTCCCTCTCTCTATTGACACCTGGCGAGCCTCGGTGGCACGTGAGTGCTTCGCGGCCGGCGCCATCATCGGCAATGACATCAGTGGGTTCGCGGACCCCGAGTATTTGGGAGTGGCCGCCGCCGCGGACGCCGCGGTCGTCGCGACGCACATTCGACTTCGCCCCCGAGTGGCTGACCCCAACCCCCACTACGACGACGTCACCGCCACGGTTCATGAGTTTCTTCGCGATCGCCGCGACCAGGCTCTGTCGGCGGGAGTGCACCCCTTGTCGATCATCGTGGACGCTGGCCTTGACCTCGGGAAGACCTCGCAGCAGTCACTTCAGCTTCTGCGTGATTCGGCCACGCTGACCGATCTGGGCGGACCATTGTTGCTCTCGGCGTCGAATAAGACCTTCCTCGGCAAGATGTTCGATCTCGAGGTCACCGAGCGGCGCGAACCCACGCTGGCCGCCAGCGCCATGGGTATCGGCGCCGGATGTCGCATCCTGCGCGTGCATGACGTGGCCGGCACGGTCAAAGTTCGCGACGCCTGCGCCGCTGTGTTAGAGGCGCGCCGTGGCTGAGTCGCTGATTGTGGTCTCGGGTTCCGAGTGGAGCCTGGTGGAGCAGCGTGCCCGAGAGCGAGCGACCGAACTTGTTGGCGAGGGTGACCCGTCGATGATGCTCGAATCCTTCTTCTTTCACGCCGAAACCAACGGCGACGATCGCGACCGACTTCGTGGCGACGTCGCCGGATCGTTGGCCACGCCCCCCTTCATCGTGGAGCGCCGGGTGGTCCTCGTTCGTTTCAGCGACAAGATGACCGATGACGACGTGCAGAGCATCGTCGCCTGGGCGCAGAATCCCACTCCCGCGGTGCACTGCGTGGTGGCGATTGCCCGCGCGCCGAAGGAGCTGCTCGCCGCGGCGGGTGAAGCAATTGCCCTCGATGTCGGGTGGAATAAGTCAGATCACGACCACATCATCGAGGAGACGCTGACGCGCCATCGAGTGACCGTCAAGGCGGGCACCGTGGCCTACATTCGCGACCTGCTCGGCGACGACATCGGCCGCGTGGCGGCCTTGGCGGAAACGCTGTCCAACATCTATGGATCCGCCCCGATTGGCAAGGAGCACATCGAGCCGTATATCGGGGGAGAGGGGTCGGTGCCCGAGTGGGATCTCACCGACGCCATCGAAAAGGGCCACGTGGCCACCGCCATCCACGTCACGCGACGCATCATGGGCCGCGACCTTGGAGCCGGCAACTACATCGTCAACATCCTGACCCGTTTTTATCTGGGTGTGGCGGCGGTTGACGCTCCTGGTCTCGGGGAAGCCGAGGCACGCGCGGCGATTGGGCCGAAGGCCACGCCCACGCAGGCGAAGAAGAGAATGAAAACCCTGCAGATTCTGGGTTCAGATCGGGCGGCCGCGGCACTTGATTTAGTGCTCGAGGCGGATCGAGACGTGAAGGGTCGAGCCGGAGGAATGTCCTCGCAGACAGTGGTGGAAGTACTCGTGGCGCGGCTCGCACGGCTTCACGCCGCGGCCACGCGTCGCTAGGGACTAGCCCTTAAGAGCGTTGAGCTTCTTCATCAGGCCGCTCTTGCGGTTGGCAGCCTGGTTCTTGTGGATGATGCCCTTGGAAGCTGCCTTGTCGAGCTTCTTCATGGCGAGTCGCAGCGCGTCGGCCTCGGTCTCGGTGCCGGCGAAAGCCACGGCATTCTTGATGCGAGTGCGAACTTCGGACTTCACGGCCTTGTTGCGGGCGTGCGCCTTCTCGTTCGTCTTGTTGCGCTTGATCTGACTCTTGATATTTGCCACGTGTGGTCACCCTTGAGCTCGTGCCGGACAGTCCCGGCGGGCTTTGCAAGATTAGCAGGCATTTCGCCGGGCGTGCGAGGGCGGGCTCACCCGATAGCCTGAGAGGACCGTGGCGACCCCTCCTTCACTCATTAATCCGGCAAAAATCCGCAACTTCTCGATTATTGCCCACATCGACCACGGCAAATCCACGCTGTCAGACCGCATCTTGGAGATCACGGGGGCTGTCGACCCTCGACTCATGCGGGCCCAGTACCTCGATTCCATGGATATTGAGCGTGAACGTGGCATCACCATCAAGGCCCAAAACGTCCGCGTGAACTTCGAGGACCACATCCTGCAGCTCATCGACACCCCGGGACACGTCGACTTTGGCTATGAAGTCTCGCGATCCCTGGCGGCCTGCGAAGGCGCCGTGTTGCTGGTGGACGCCTCGCAGGGAATTCAGGCCCAGACGCTCGCCAACTGCTACCAGGCCCTCGAGAACAACCTTGAAATTGTGGCCTGCCTCAACAAGATCGACCTCCCGGCGGCCGACCCCGATCGTTGCAAGGAAGAGCTCGAGCGCGTGCTCGGTATTCCAGCCGAGGAAGTTCTCGCCATTTCGGCCAAGACTGGTGAAGGTGTGCCCGAACTTCTGCGGGCCGTCATCCAGCGAGTGCCGGCCCCGCAGGGTGATGCCGAAGCGCCGCTGCGCGGACTTATCTTCGACTCCTACTACGACCAATATCGCGGCGTGGTGTCCTCGGTGCGCATCATGGAAGGCACCTTGTCGTCGAATCAAAAGATTCGCCTCATGCAGGCCGCGCAGAATTACGACATCGAAGAAATCGGCATGCGCACGCCGGTCAACGTGCCGGTGACGCGACTTGGACCAGGCGAAGTGGGTTACCTCATTGCCGGCATCAAGGACGTGGCCTCCGCGCGTTCGGGTGAAACGGTGACCACGGCGGTGCACCCCGCGTCTGACGCCCTCGATGGATATCGCGACCCCAAGCCCATGGTGTTCTGCGGTATTTACCCCATTGATGGCGACGAGCTGCCGGACCTTCGCGACGCTCTCGACAAGCTCAAGCTGAATGACGCGTCAGTGACTTTCGAACCCGAAGCGTCACACGCCCTCGGCATCGGCTTTCGCTGTGGCTTTCTTGGCCTGCTCCACATGGAGATCGTGCGCGAGCGCCTCGAGCGTGAATTCAACTTGTCACTCATCGCCACCGCACCATCGGTGGTGTACCGGGCGCACCTCACCAACGGCGAGATGGTCATCGTGGACAACCCGGTCGAAATGCCGGACCCCAGTCGCATCGATTACATCGAAGAGCCGATTTTGGAGATCAACATTCTGACGCCGTCGGAGTATCTCGGACCGGTGATGGACCTTTGTCAGAGCCGCCGTGCCGAAATGATCAAGATGGAATATCTCTCCACCGAGCGTGTCGAGATGCGTTACAAGATTCCGCTCAGCGAAGTGGTCATCGACTTCTTTGACGCACTCAAGAGTCGCACCAAGGGCTACGCCTCGCTCGACTACGAGCCCGGCGGGTACATCACCAGCCAAATGGTGCGTGTCGACCTGTTGATTAACCACGAACCGGTGGACGCCTTTTCGACCGTCGTCCACAAGTCGAACGCCGACTACTACGGCCGCAAGATGGCCGAACGTCTCAAAGAACTCATCCCGCGTCAGATGTTCGACGTGCCCATCCAGGCCGCCATTGGTGGACGCATCATTTCGCGAGAGACCGTCAAGGCCGTGCGCAAGGACGTGTTGGCCAAGTGTTACGGCGGTGACATCACCCGAAAGCGCAAGCTCCTCGAGAAGCAAAAAGAGGGCAAGAAGCGCATGAAGAACATCGGCCGCGTCGAGATCCCTCAGGAAGCCTTCGTCGCCGCTCTCAAACTCGAGGACTAAACGTCCCGAGAGTGTCATAGACCCTCTCTACGGTGGGGGGGGGAATGGACGTTCCCTGTCACCCTCAACGCACTCGCTGTGGTTGCGGCACCCCGCGCTACGAGCACCCCAGCTGCCCTTTTGTCACTCCCAACGGTAGGCAATTTGAAACTTCTAGTGAGCTGAGCTCGCCTTATGGACAGAACCCGGGAAGCAAGTTACATAGTCGAGGCTGCAGGCGGACGTGACCGCTGCCGGTTTAGCCGACGTTGAACAGTCGAACCTTTAAATTTTGACCTTAGTTCAACTTGCGCGTCATTTACTCACATCGCTAGCCACTTCTCGCCACTTTATAGTTTCAATAATGATGCGTATTGGCGAACTGATTTTTGGGCCGCCATACACTCTGGTGTTGATATTGCCCGTCGGCATATTGCGACCGGCATTGGCACAATGAGCGGATAACTTGGTCCGTTTTGGAATGACATCAACATGTCAACGTGAAGAATTGCGGCGCTATCCATTCCAGGTAATAGGCGTATTCGCGCCAGAATGTATCCAGATTCACCAGGTTTTAACTCCGGATTCTTGCGAATCTCGAGAAGATGAACCTCATGGCCATTTCGTAGCCGCAGCGGTGACGGAACCAACCCTCCTGCGGCCCCTGAATATCCCTGCTGTGGTGGTTCGTAGTAGAGACCGACAACGTCAACCGCTCCTTCGACAACGATCGTTGCACGAGACAACTTCACAGTGGAGCTACTTGCATTCCGCACTTCTGTTATCGCAATGTCTTGATTTGCACTACCAGACATGGAGGATGTTCCAATGAGGCTCGCCCCAATTTGGATGCGAGGCTCATCGGTAGATTTGGTCCCGCCTCCCTCTCTATCGCACAACATTGGGATGAAAGTTAGGACCAGCAAGATGGAGACCCCTGCCAGTACTCGAAATCTAGGCACTTCGCGTCACCACTGTTCCGCGACGATTACTCCGCCCTGCGTTTTGGGTCCCCAACTTGCGAGATTTGTGTCGCCGCGACTTATCGCACATAGGTGTTTGGTGAGCGAACTATCGTTGCGCCAACTCTGGTAGCTATTTACGCTCCCGGATTTCGAGTCAGTCCAAGACGCATTTCCTGTGAAGTTGTAATTCAGAAGCGAGTCGGTAAAGCTTACTGAAAATGAATTACTTTGCGTGTACTGGGTGCCCAAAGTTCGACTAATAGTCCCTCCAGCGCCAACGGCAAATCCTGTATTTGACACTGGGCAGACTCCTGCACCAGCTGAGTCATTGTTGGTACTAGCGAAGTCTCGATCCCAAGCTCCTACTCGAACCAGAAACGCTTGTGGCCATGTCGTCCAACTCGCAGGTGGCGTACCCCACGACGGGAGCCAGCACCTGTAGTTATCTCGATAGAACTGGGAAGTGATGTAAGTCTTCCGGTTCGTTGCGATTCCAGTCTGACCTGAGAACTGCAATGATCCCGTTGTCCGGGCCCCATTCATTGGTCCACCTCTTGTGAGAGTAGCACTGGGTTCTCATTTCGCCATTTAGTGGCGAATTCCACCGGAGTCATGTAGCCAAGAGCGCTGTGTGGTCGGTAGTGGTTGTAGTTCTTGCGGTGCTCTTCCAGCATGAAACGAATCTCCCACATCGAGTCAAAGATTTCAAGTGTTAAGAACTCATCACGTAGTCGTGAATTGAATGACTCAATCCGTCCGTTCTGCCAGGGAGAGCCTGGGTCGCAGTAGCTGGTGTTGATCTTGGTCGCTCGACACCAGTCTTGGAGGCTGTCGGCAATGAACTCCGGGCCATTGTCCATGCGCAAGAACATTGGTGCCTGACCTCGCTCTTCAACAATCTCATCCAGCACGGCCATGGTGCCCGCGGCCGTGATGCGCCGGGCGGCATTGGTGGCGAGAGCTTCGCGGGTGAACTCGTCAGTCACGTTCAAGATCTTGACGGGTCGCCCATCGGCGGTTTCGTCGAACTGAAAGTCAAGGGCCCAGACGTGGTTCGGATGAGCTCCTCGAACCACGATTGGGTTGCGACGGGCTGTGGGCTTTCGCTTCTTTGGGCGTTGCACCAAGAGGCCTTCAGCACGCCAGAGACGCTGGATTCGCTTGCGATTGACGACAAAGCCGTCGCGCAGCAACATCACGTGGATGCGGCGATAGCCGTAGCGGGGGTATTTGACCGCCAGGGCCCGGATGCGAGATCGTAGGGCGCGCTCTTCTTCACTGCGGGTGGTGCAGTGGCGCTGGGTGCTGCGGTGTTGGTTGACCACCAAGCATGCTCGGCGCTGAGAAACCCCGAATTCGGCCACGAGGTGGGCAACCGCCACTCGCTTTTGATTCGGGGTCACCATTTTCCCTTGGCGACCTCCCGGAGCATGTCGTTGTCCAGTTCCTTCTCGGCCAAGAGCCGCTTGAGTCGAGCGTTCTCCTTTTCGAGGTTCTTCAGCCTCGCCACGTCGTCGGGTCTCATCGCGGCATATTGGGTGCGCCAACGCTGATAGGTCTGGTGAGAAACCCCGAGCGATCGCATCACTTCGGCCAGCGGAGTGTTCTCCGCCAGCAACCGATCGGCCTCTCTGAGCTTGCGCACAATCTGTTCGGGCGTGTGCCTGGTTCTTTTCATGGTCAACCTCCAACCCCAGTTCTATCTGAGGGTCATTACTCATAGGAGGTGGACCGATTTGCGGGGGTCAGGACACCCTACCGACGAGGTAGCCGGCATGCGCATATCCATTGGTGCCTCTGTGGTGAAGCGTGTTACGCACGGAAGCGGTCCGCGTGTGTCGGTGCTTGACTCCTCGACAAATTCTTCAACGACTCTCGAGGGAGTTCGAACCGAATCCGCACTTTGCAATGTCTAAGGATCCTCAATTTAAGGCACGTATCGAACGCAAGTAGCAAAAGTCGCTTGTTCGAACTCCGTCGGCCCAACTGCCGAAAGGGGAATCTTGGACTTTCAAACCCTTGATTTTTCTGAAGCACACCGAAAATCTGGTGTGCTGGGCGGCAACCACCTACACCTGTTCTCGCTGCGGAGTGAGAAATCCGGTATAGGGCACCACCGGTCTACGACGGTTGTGGCCATCGCCCCTGGAGGACGCGCTGGCGCCCTTTCGAGAAGCTTCGCCAGGGCGACCTGCACCATCGAGGGGTTTTGTCATACGATACTGTCATAGAAGTGCTGCCGTCAGCCCGAAAGCATGGGATTGCCGATGAGGACATTCATCACGCTGTCGCCAACGCTCTCAGCGTGGACGACGTGGGGGAAGATCCGCTCCGCTACCTCCTCGTGGGTCCCGGTTGCGACGGAGGACTCTTGGAGGTGGTGGTGATGGACCGAGCAGCGGGTCCCTGCGTGATTCACGCGATGAAGATGCGTAACCAATACCAACGACTGTTACCGAGGACGGGAGAATGAACATGGCCAAGCGCAAGAATTCAACAGAAAAGTTGGTCCAAGAGGCCGAACAGGGATATGACGTCGACGAGATTCTTCGTCGACGCGGTGGACGTCCCGCGATGGGTTCGGCACCGTCGAGCATCGAATCAGTGCGCCTCAGCCCCGAATTGAAGCGCGACCTACTTGAGGTTGCTGCTCGAAAGGGGATCAGCGTGTCCGACGCCATTCGCGCGGCGCTCCAGGATTACGTCCGGGCCAGCTAGTCAACATGCGTGGTCGGCGTTAGTAGCCCACGTGGCCGTCAATGGCTTCGCGCAGAAAGTCCGCGTGTCCGCAGTGACGTGCGTACTCCTCAATCATGTGGATGTAGATCCAGCGCAGATTGACCGGGTTGTCCGAGTGGCGCCGCGCCACCTCGTCGAGTTCACCGTCGGCCGCCTGTTCGCGTGAGCGAGCAACTTGAGCGACGAACATCTCGTAGACCGACGAGACGGGAAGTGATCCCAGGTCATTGAAATCCGCATCAGGGTCGGTGGAGCTGTCGATGAGCTCGGGAGTGTCGAGGGCGGCGAAATTGTGCTCGAACCACCACCACTCGACCGCGGCCATGTGGCGTAAGAGGCCGAGGAGGGTGAGGTCGCTGACGGCGACCGATCGAGACGCCAGCTGATCATCGCTCAGACCCGCACACTTGGCAATCAGCGTGTCGCGATAAAAATCCAGCCAACTGTCGAGCTGTTCGCGTTCGCTGCCGAGCTTGAGGGTGGGCTGACGATCGGGGAGAGGAATGCTGCTCATTTCTTTACCTTAGGTCGAAGATCTTCCTTTGGCACTCGGTAGACTCGACTGCCAAATGGCTGATTCAACTCCCAAAATCCAGCCCGCGACGACGGGCGAGCTTGACGAGCGCAAGGCCGCCATCTTGAACGCGGTGGTGGCCGAGCACATCGACACCGCCCAACCCGTGGGATCAAATTCCGTCGCCGCGAACGATGCCGTCAAAGTGTCGTCCGCCACGGTGAGGTCCGAAATGGTCGCCCTCGAGCGCGAGGGCTTCTTGGTGCAGCCCCATACCTCGGCGGGTCGTATTCCCACGGACAAGGGGTACCGCTTCTTCGTGGACCATCTCGGTCGCGGGGTGTTACCCCAGACGCAGCACAGCACCTTGTCGAACTTCTTCAGCCACCTGCGTGGCGAGATGGAAGACGTGCTGACGCAGACCAGTCAGATGCTGAACGAGATGAGCAACTACACCTCGGTGATCATCGCGCCCAGCCACGCCTCGGCCACGGTGCGGTCGGTCCAGGTGGTCGATCTTGGCCCTCGACGCTGCGTCGTGGTGGCCATCTTGTCGGACGGTGAAGCGGTGCGTCGCACCCTGGAACTGCCCTTCGAAATTACGCCCGAGCAGGTGAACGAAGCCTCCACGCAAATTGCGTCGTTGTTGTTCGGCAACACGTTGGAACAGCGAGTCGAGGTTCCCTCTCGCGACACACCGGTGGCCACCTTGGTGCGCGAAGCCATCGCGAGCTTGTATCGCAGCACGCCAACCTTCGAAGAAGACCGCGTCTACATCGGTGGCTCGGCGAAAGTGGCGGACACGTTCGACACCGTCGAAGCGGTGCGCAACGTGCTCGGTCTCCTCGAAAAGGAAATCGTCGTCGTCAACTTGCTCGAAGACATCTTGCAGCAGGGCCTCTCGGTGGCCATTGGCTCCGAGCACGGCTACGAGCCGCTCTCGACCGCCGCGGTGGTGGTGGCGCCCGTCACCGTTGACGGTGAAGTCGCTGGTGCCGTGGGCCTCTTGGGCCCCACTCGAATGAACTATCCCGAAGCGCTCGCGACCGCCGAAATGGTCTCGCAGCAACTCGGCCAACGCCTAGGAGACTTGATCGGTGACCGCTGACCTGTACACGCTGCTCGAAGTCGACCGTAACGCGTCGCCCGACGACCTCAAGAAGTCGTATCGGCGACTCGCTCGACAGCTGCACCCCGACGCCAATCCCGGCGACGCACACGCCGAAGCTCGATTTAAAGAGGTCTCGCAGGCCTACGAAATCTTGTCGGACCCCGAACGACGCTCGAACTACGACCGCTTCGGCCACGACGGCGATGCCTTTGGTGGCGGTGGTGGCTTTGGCGGCGGTTCGGTGCAGGACCTCTTCGACATGTTCTTTTCCAACATGGGTGGGCCGAGCCCACGTCGTTCCGGCCCCCTGCCCGGTCCGGACATGGAAACCAGTATCGACATCACGTTGAACGACGCCTCCACGGGTGTTCGTCGTGACGTGGTGATCACTTTGCCCGTCTCGTGCCCCGATTGTCAGGGACTGGGCGCGGCCGCCGGCACGTCGGTCGAGACCTGCGGCGAATGTCAGGGCATTGGTGAAGTGCGCCGCGTGAAGCAATCGATTTTGGGTCAAATGATCACCTCGTCGGCATGTTCGCGCTGCAGTGGCGTCGGCACCATCGTGGTCACGCCCTGTGAGACCTGCCGTGGTGAAGGTCGCACCACCGTGAAGCAGACCTTGACGCTGGATGTTCCGGCGGGCGTCGAAAACGGTTCCACGATGCGCCTCTCGAACCGTGGTCCCGCAGGACTTCGTGGTGGACCCAACGGCACGTTGTTCGTGCACATTCGCGTCGCTCATGACCCGCGCTTTGAGCGCCAAGGCGACGACCTGCACACTCAAATCGTTATCCGCTACCCCCAGGCCGTTCTCGGCACTGAGATCGAAATCCCCACTCTCGAAGGGCCGGAAGTTATCGATGTGCCGGCGGGATCGAAGCACGGCACAGTGCTGCGACTCAAGGGCCGCGGTGTCACGCACCTTCGTGGCCGTGGCGTGGGCGACCTCTACGTGCACGTCAGCATCGATGTGCCCAGCGACGTGTCTGATGCCGAGCGCGACCTGCTTCGCCAATTGGCCGACCTGCACGGCGTGAAGACGAACGATGATTCAGCCGGTGCCAAGTTGTTTCGTCGCGGAAAATCCAAGTGACCGACCTTCGCCGCCGCGTTGACGCCCTCGGGCAATTCCGAGTGGCTGACGTGGCCTCACCGGTGCTCACCAAAGATGACCATCACCATCTCTTCAAGGTGCTGCGCGCCCGAGAGGGTGAAGAAATCGTGGTGACGAATGGCGCCGGGCAAGTAGCGATGGCGCGTGTGGACGTGTCCTCGATTACTCGCATTTCGGACGTCGTGACCGATCCGCAGCCGCCCGCCACCACGGTGTATCTCGCCCCGATTCGCGGCGACCGCGGGGAGTGGGCCATCGCGAAGTTGACCGAATTGGGCATCACCACGGTTGTTCCGCTGGTGTGCGAGAGGTTGGCCCTCAAGTTCACGGGCGAGGCTCGTGAGAAGCTCCTCGGTCGCTGGCGCAAGATCGCGGCGGAAGCCTCGGGGCAGTGTCGCCGCAGTTACGACCTCGTGGTGGCTGATCCCGTTTCGGTATCTGATGTGCCCCTCGACGTCGCGGTTGCCGAGCCGGGGGCATCGGGCAGTTTGTCCACGGTCTCGGCCATTGCCATTGGTCCGGAAGGTGGGTGGGCGAGCGCAGAGTGGCCGGAGAATCAGCCTCGCATTGGACTGGGTGACACGGTGCTGCGCACCGAGACCGCCGCTTTGGTGGCGGGCACGCTGCTGAAATTCGGTGGTGTGCAGTGGCCACGTCTCTCGAGCGAATAGTCTCACGGCAATGGTGAAGTGGTCATGAGCGACTGTTTGTTCTGCCGCATCGTGGCGGGTGAGATTCCCGCTGAGGTGGTCGCCGAGAGCGAGACCGCCCTGGCGTTTCGCGATATCGCCCCACAGGCGCCGGTTCACGTCCTCGTCGTACCCAAGCAGCACGTCACCAGTGCCGATCACATTGACGCCTCGCATGGAGCTCTCGTGAGCGACCTCGTGCGCCTCGCCCAAGAAGTTGCCGACGTCACCTCGGTGCGCGACTCGGGTTATCGCCTCGTGATGAACGTGGGCGCCGACGCCCAAATGACCGTGCCCCACCTTCACCTCCATGTTCTCGGTGGACGACTGATGGATTGGCCCCCGGGATGAGCGACATGCCGCAGGGTCAGACCGCGACAACCTTCATTCCGAATACCCAGTTGCTCTCCAGCCTCTTTGGTCCTCGTGACGAGTACTTGCGCGCCATCGAACGCGGGTACCCCGATTGCCGCATCACCGTTCAGGGCAATCAGATATCCGTGACCGGTCCGGAAGCCGAACAGGTCCTTCGACTCTTCGATGAATTGGTGTTGATTTTGGAAAGCGGACAGTCACTTGATGCCGTCAAGGTGCGCCGCACCGTGGATATGGTGCGCGACAACGTTCGCCCGAGCGACGTGCTGAAGACGGAGATCACTCGCGGAGCGAAGGGTAAGCCCATTCGCCCCTCGACCGCCGGTCAAAAGCGCTACACCGACGCCATCGAAAACAACATCATCACTTTCGGCATTGGCCCGGCGGGTACGGGTAAGTCCTACCTCGCGGTGGCCGCCGCGGTGCAGGCGCTGCAGCGTCGCCAGGTGCAGCGCATCGTGTTGACGCGTCCGGCCGTTGAGGCGGGCGAACACCTGGGTTTCTTGCCCGGCGACCTCATGGCCAAGGTGGACCCCTACCTGCGTCCGCTCTATGACGCGCTGTTTGACATGGTCGGCCCCGATGGCGTGGCGCGTTATCAAGAAAAGGGCGTCATCGAAGTTGCCCCCTTGGCCTTCATGCGCGGCCGCACCTTGAATGACTCCTTCATCATCTTGGACGAAGCGCAAAACACCACGCCCGAGCAAATGAAGATGTTCCTGACCCGCATCGGCTTTGGCTCCAAGGCCGTCGTGACCGGTGACCTCACCCAGATTGACCTGGGCGGCGGGCGAAGTGGTCTCGCGCGCATCGAGAAGATCTTGAGTGGCGTGGACAACATCTCTTTCGTGCACCTCGGTGCCAAAGACGTCGTTCGCCACCAAATCGTCGCCGACATTGTCGCCGCCTACGATCGGGCTCAGTCATGAGTATCGATTTATATTGCGCCGACGAACAGTCCGACATCGATGTCGACCTCGAAAAGTGGAGCGAGCTCTGCCGAGCGGCGCTTCACTCCGAAGGGGTGCGAGGCCCCGCCGAAGTCTCCTTGTTGTTCGTGGATGAAGAGACCATCGCGACCTTGAACCAGCAATTTCGCGGCAAGCCCGGGCCGACCGACGTGTTGTCGTTTCCTATTGACGATGAGCCGATGCCGGCCGGACGCTTTCCCGATGCCGGTGGCACCGGTCCGAGCGACGTGGAGCCGGAAATTCCCCAGCTGGTCGGCGACATCGTGATTTGCCCCACCGTCGCGGTGCGAAACGCCGCGGACCATGAGGTGAGCCTGGACGATGAGTTCGCCCTCCTGGTGGTTCACGGCGTGCTGCACTTGCTCGGCTGGGACCACGAAGTCGACGCCGAAGCCGAGGCGATGGAAGCGCGTGAACAAGAGCTGCTTCGTCGTCACTATCGCGAGGGATACGTCCGTTGATGTTGACTGAAGTGCTGTGGAAGACCAGCGACTCGATCCTGGTCGTCGTCGTGATATTCCTGCTCGCTTTGTCGGGTTTCTTTGCGCTGGCCGAAACGGCCCTCGTGCGCATGACTCGATCGCGCGCGATGGCGCTGCAGAACGAGAAGCGGCGTGGCGCTCACGCTCTGCTTAGTTTGGTGGAGCACCCTGACGAGTTCTTGAACCCGCTCCTCTTGTTGATCTTGATTTGCCAACTGGTCTCGGCCACCTTGGTCGGCGTGCTCGCCGGACATCTCTTTGGCACCGCGGGTGTGGCCATTGCCACCGTCTTTGAAGTTGTCGTGATCTTCGTCCTCTTTGAGGCGATTCCGAAGAACTTCGCCATCCAGCACGGCGTGTCGTCGGCCCTGGCGGCGGCGCCGCTGGTGGCCATCTTGATGAAGTTCTGGCCGGTTCGCGCCGTGAGTGCACTGCTTCTCGCTATGGCTCGCTGGGCGCTGAAGCCATTTGGTCGCTCCGAAGATCCGAGCGATCAGGCGGAATCAGAAATTCGGGCCATGGCGACCGCCGCCGCACTTGACCACCACATCGACGAGACCGAACGCGACGTCATCACCGGTGTCTTTGAACTCGATGAGACCATGGTTCGCGAAGTCATGATTCCGCGGGTTGACATGGTCTGCGTGGACGCCACGTCGACGGCCGGAGAAGCCCTGGCCCACGCCCTCGAGTCAAATCGCAGCCGCTTACCTGTTCTCGGTGAGGACATTGATGACGTCGTGGGCCTCGTGACGCTTCGTCATCTGGCTCGTGCCGTCCAAGAGGGGCACGCAGACAAGGTCTTGCCGGAGATTGGACTCGTGGCCGCGCACTTCGTGCCGGAGACGAAGCGCCTGGGTCAGGTGCTGCAAGAATTTCGCTCCCTGAAGACCCATTTGTTCATCGTGGCCGACGAATACGGCGGCACTGCCGGCATTGTGACCCTCGAAGACGTTCTTGAGGAAATGGTCGGCGACATTGAAGACGAGCACGATCCCGAGTCAACCGTCAAGCTCACGGATAAAGAGAAGAAAAGCATTTGGCCTAAGGTCATCTCTGGTCGCATGAATCTGGATGACGCCAATGACGAGTTCGGCTTGTCGTTGCCCGAAGGTAGTTGGGACACCGTGGGTGGCGCCGTCTTGGACCACAGCGGAGGTATTCCGAACGTGGGAGATGTGCTCGATATGGATCCGTATCTCGTAGAAGTGCTCGAAGTCGACGGCCGTCGCGTGGAGTCGGTCCGGGTGACCCTCAAGTGACCCGCTGCGGATTCATCGCTGTGATTGGCCGACCCAACGTGGGTAAGTCCACCTTGGTAAACGCCATCATTGGCGAAAAGGTGTCCATCACCTCCGGAACGCCGAACACCACTCGCCACGCCATTCGTGGAATTTTGACGCGTGAGGACGTGCAGATGGTCTTTATTGACACGCCGGGACTTCACCGCGCCACGTCGACGTTGGGCCACCGTCTCAACAGCACGGCGCGCTCCTCGGTCAGTGGCGTGGACGTCGTGATGGGAATGATTGACGCCACGGGAGCTATTGGCCCCGGCGACAAGATGACCATTTCCAATCTCTTGCAGGCCTGCGGCGAGCACGGAGCCGTGCCGCTGTTGATTGTCAATAAGGCAGACCGTGCGGGCCGCGAGGGCACCGCCGCTCAATTGTTAGCCGCGGCCGATGCGGTCAACGAGATTGCCGCCGAGATGAACGCGCAGGGTGCGGCGGCTCGCGTGGAGTACATCCCCACCTCGGCCACCAAGAATCACAATGTCGATCACTTGGTGGACTTCGTCGACAAGCTCATGCCCGAGGGTCCGTGGTTCTTCCCCGAAGACGAAGTGACTGACGTGCCCGAAGCGATGTACATCGCCGAGCTGGTGCGCGAGCAGCTGTTTCGTGCGATGCGCCAAGAATTGCCACACTCCATTCACTGTCGCGTGTCCGAATACGAATGGCCCCACATCACGGTGGAGATCTTGGTGGAGCGCGAAAGCCAAAAGGGCATGGTGATTGGTGCCGGTGGACGCAATCTGAAAGACGTCGGTATCAAGGTGCGTCAACAAATGCCTTCCGGCGTGTTCTTGGAACTCATCGTGAAGGTCGAGCCCAAGTGGCAAAGTCGCGAAGACGTGCTGGACCGCTTCGGCTACTAGCCGATGCCCCTCTGAGTCGCAAAACCTGTGCAGTTTGGGTGAACCTCAGGTCTTAGGGTTGACCCATGAGTAACTCACCTGTTGACAGCGGCGACATTCGCCGGCGACGTCAACGCATGTCGGGTGAGGAATACCGTGACCTGCTGCTCGCCGAGGGTCAAAAAATCCTGATTGACGAGGGATTATCTCTCGGCGCTGACCGAGTGACTTTCAAGCGAGTTTTCGATCGCATTAAGACCCGCGGCCTCACCATTACGAACGCTTCGATCATTGGTCGCGTCTGGGAGAACCAAGACGCGTATCAACGTGAGCTCATTTTGGAAGTAGCCCGACACGACTTCATGGGCGAGTTCCCCGTGACCTTGGCGGCGCTGGCCGACGCGATGTCCACGAAAGACACGTCGAGCGAGTCGGCTCGATGGGCGAGCTTCGAAAACGTCATCCGCGCCATCGCGACCGGCGCCATGACTGATGTGATGGCCTCGAAGCTCTGGCCAATTTGGGTGGGCGCCTGGACGAGGTGGCACAACAACGGTGAAGTGTGGGATGCGGAAATGCGTCTTGCGCTCTCCGAAGGAGAAGGGGCGCAGCACGCCCGCACCGTCGAGCTCTACACCTACATTTTCAGCGGACTGGGCATTCGCCCTCGTGCTCCCCACGACATCGACGAGTGGGCCGTCGCCGTGCTGTCGCTGCTCAGTGGTTTTGCCATTCGTAGCGCCGCCGACGAGAGGGCTAGTCGCACCGTGATCACCTCCGACAGTGGTGAGTGGAACTTGCTCGGCCTGGCGATTCGTGCCCTGGCCCATGACCTCCTCGAGGTCGACCCCACCGCGAGTCTTTAATCCTCGAGAATTGCCTCGAGGAATTCACGAACATCTGAACCCACCCGCGTGCGACGCATCGGCGGGATGCGCTTGCGCATGACGTTGCCGTAGCGCGCTTCGGCGAGGCGAATGTCAAAGACGGCGACGACCCCGCGGTCAGTGGAGGAGCGAATGAGGCGACCAATTCCTTGAGCCAGCATCATGGTCGCTCGCGGCAGATCGACTTCCATGAACGGCGAGGTCGAACGCGAACGGCGAGCCTCGCTAATGGGGTCGCCCTGGGGGCGAAAGGGGAGGCGGTCAATCGCCACCACGGACAGCGACTTACCGGGCACGTCGACGCCCTGCCAGAAGCTCGCGACGGCGAACAGACTGGTCGATTCGTCATGGGCAAATTGGGTCAACAACCGTCCTCGGGCCTTCTCGCCTTGCACCAGGACCGGCGTGGCGACACGAGACTTGACGGCCTCGTGGACGCGGCGCATGACCGCCGTATTGGTAAAGAGAGCCAAGGTGCGACCTTCGGCCCAGGTAATCAGTTCCACCAGGTGGTCAATGATCTGCTGCTCGGCAACGGTGTCGTTGCGATCAGCCATTTCCGGCACGTAGAGCAGGCCGTTCTCGGGATAATCAAAGGGGCTGGGCACTTGCAGCTCCGTGGTGCTGGCGGGCAAGCCGAGATCGCGCCGTAGCGAAAGGGGAATCGTCGCGCTAGTGCACACCGCCGTGACGTGATCCCATAGTTCGCCGGCCAGGCGCGGACCCACGTCGATGAGCGACACCTTGATGACGGGTTCGCGACCTTCACGTTCGACGTGCAGCAATTCACGTTCGGAGACTTTGGTGAGGCGATCGAGGTCGCCCAGGATATGCACCGCCGGACCCACCGCATTTTGGCGTTCGGTCTCGGTGAGTCGGGGGTGCACCCGCAGAGCTTCAATCAGGGGAGCGAGAGCTCGCGACGCATCCGCGACGGCGACCATTGCGCTCTCACTCAGGCCGACGTCTTGTCGCTCGTCAAGTTGACGCTCCAGGGCACTGCTCAAGCGATCGATAGCGCTCACGAGGTCACCGAGGGCATCGGGGTGGGTTTCTCGCAGGTGCGGGCGAAGCGTGGTGGCGAGGGCCCGTAGTTGCACCAGGGCAAGTGACGTGCCGAGAGCGGAAGTGAAGATGTCGAGGGCTTCGTGGGCTTCGTCGAGGATGACGACCTCGTGGGCGGGCAACAAGGTCTGTCCGGAGGCCAGGTGCGAGGCGTAGAGGTGGGTGTTGACGATCACGATGTCCGCCTCAGCGGCGCGGTCACGAGCTTTCTCGGTAAAACACTCATGGGCCACCGGGCACGACATTCGTCCGAGGCATTCCTGCGGGGTGACCGAGACGGCCCGCCAACTACGAGGATCTACCTCGAAGGGCAACTCATCACGGTCGCCCACCTCTGAGCTTTCGCCCCAGGCCAAGATGCGGCGAACTTCGTCGACGTAGCCCTTAGGTAAATCGTCCGTCTCAAAGGACATCTGGTTGCCGTCACCCACACCGCGTGCCTTGAGGCGACAAAGGTAGTTTTGGCGCCCCTTTAAGACGGCGACCGACGCGTGAGTCCGTGCGATAACGGCGGGGGCATCTTTGTGACCGAGTTGGTCTTGGAGGTTCTTGGTAGCGGTTGCGATGACGACGCGCGAACCCGACAGGGCGGAGGGCACGAGGTAGCCCAGGGACTTACCCACGCCGGTACCTGCTTCGATGATGAGATGTTCACCCGTGGCAATCGCGGAGGTCACCGCGCGGACCATTTCTTGCTGGCCGGGACGAGATTCGCCACCGCCGGGCAAATCTGCGGTGATGGCGGATAACAGTTCCAGTTCGTTCTCGGCCGTCACCACGACACGGCCCGGTGCCGAGAATTCGACGTCGCCGTCTAACTCGTCAGGGACGTCGGGATCGAAGCTTCGCACGCGACGACACTAACGAGCCGCCGGAACGTGGCGGGACCGGACTAGTTTTGACCCGTGCCTGACTCGCGTCCCCTCCCGCTGCCTAAGGATCTCGACTTGGGCCGGATGCCGACCCACGTGGCCATCGTGATGGACGGAAATGGCCGCTGGGCCCAGCGCCGCGGCCTACCGCGCACCGACGGCCACGCCGCGGGCGAAGAGGCCCTCGTCGACGTGGTCTACGGCGCCTTGGCGGCGGGCATTAAGTACGTGACCGTCTACGCCTTCTCCACCGAAAACTGGCGCCGGCCGGTCGACGAAGTGAAGTTCTTGATGAATTTCAACGAATCGCTCCTGAAGCGCCGAGCTCGCGAGCTCGGGGAAGTGGGCATTCGCATCGTGTTTTCGGGTCGTCGCGACTGGCGCGTGCCGCGCCGCGTGCTCGCCAATATGGACGATGCCGCCGAGCTCACACGTCGCAACAAGACCATGGTCCTCAATATGGCCTTTAACTACGGCGGCCGCGCCGAACTCATTGACGCCATCACTCAGTTAGTCGAAGATGGCGTGCCGGCTCGCAAGATCACCGAGAAGGCGATTCGCGAGCGTCTGTATCACCCGGAGATTCCCGACCCCGACCTCGTGATTCGCACCTCTGGTGAATATCGCACCAGCAACTTCTTGATGTGGGAGATGGCCTACAGCGAGCTCGTCTTTACTGAGGTGTTGTGGCCGGACTTTCGACGCGAAGATCTCTACGCGGCCGTGAGTGAATACCAAGGCCGTCGCCGCCGTTACGGGGGGCTTGACGAATGACGGTGAC
>CAISIU010000019.1 GCA_903885505.1 uncultured Actinomycetes bacterium
CAAGGTCGACAGTCCCAAGAAGAACGCGAAACCGCGAACGCTGCCGATAGCGATCATGTAGAGGAGAACCGCTGCCAGCAAACTGACAAGGTCGGCCGCCAACACGGTGCGCCACGCGGACCTAAAGCCGCGGTCGACACTGGAGCGAACTGAGCGACCAGCGCGCGCCTCATCCTTCAAACGTTCGAAGTAAACGATGTACGAGTCAACGGTGATACCGATCGACACAATTAGACCGGTCACACCCGCCAAGTCGAAACTCGGCGCCAATGATGTATGGCCGAGGCCCGAGATGATGGCCCACAGCACCGCCGCCGTCAATCCCAAACCGGCGACAATGACGGCACCCAATGCACGGTAGTAAATCAGCGTGTAGATGAGAACCAAAATCAATCCCGCAATACCCGCCCACAAACCTGCGAGGAGCGAACTGTGGCCCAAGGTCGGTGACACCGACTGTGCGTATTCGGGGGTCAGACGAACGGGCAGGGCGCCAAAGTTGATCACCAGCGCGAGCTGCTTCGCCGAGGTCTCGTTGAAGTTTCCGGAGATCGATCCTTGTCCGCCATATGAATTGAACACATTGTCGGAGGCCGAGATAATCGGTGCCGACTGCACCTGACCGTCAAGCTCAATAGCCAGCAACTGGTGGAAATTAGCTCCAGCAACCTTGTCCCACAACGCGGAGCCCGCACCTGTGGTCTTAAACGACACGACCCATTGGCCCGTCTGGGTCAGCTGGGCGGTGGAACTCGAAATCGCCGTTCCGGTCATTTCCGCGGGTCCGAGGACGTAGCGCAGGCCGCTACCGGAAGCGTCCGGCAAGATGACGTAACCCTTGGGGTTGTCGTATTCCGGCGGAGTGCTGGCGTAATCGGTGTAAGCCGGGTCCGGAGAAATGTTGTTCGACGTGAAACCCGCGGCGCTCGTCGAAGGCGTGACGGCGAGATTCGCGCGTGACATCAGGTACTGCGAACCACACTGGGGAATCTGGGAACCCCAGGCATGCTTGTACTTCTTCGAGCTGTACGCCTCACAGAGCACGGGGCGAAACAGCAACTGTGCGGTTTGTCCGACGGTAGCGAGGATTTGACGAGCGTCATTCACGCCCGGCACTGCCACGACTACGGTGCCACCCTGCAAGTTCACCGTGGCACCCGAGACGCCAAGCCCATTGACACGGTTGCTCAAAATGCTGGTGACTTCCTTCAATTCCACCGGCGTGGCCTTGTGGACAGGCTTGTAGACGACTGAGAGGCCACCGGCAAGGTCGAGACCTAACTTCGGGGTCCAGCCAGCGGCCACCGTGGCGCCAAAAGCTCCAAGCGACAACACAACGGTCGCTACCAAGCTCAGAATCAGCTTGCGAGGGGTTCCCGTGCTCACTTCGACTCCTGTCCGCCGTCCTCGTCGACTACCGGTTCGATGGTCGGCGGGGTGTACACGCCCTGAATGGCGCGCTTGATGAAAGTCAGCTCCTGACCCGAGGTGACGCGAATGGTCACTTGGTCAAGGTCGCTGTTGATCAGGGTCACGGTGCCGATAAGGCCACCGATCGTGGTGACCTGGTCGCCCACGTTGTAGGTCTGAGTCTGCGCACGGGCCGCACGGGCCTTCTTTTGGCGTGGGCGGAGGTACCCGAAGTAGACGGCTGCGTACAGCACGATGATGATTAAGAAGGTCGGGTTGAAACCTGACTTGGCCGCGGTAGCGAGCATGAATCCTCCATGATTTGTAGGGTAACCCTACTCGCGAATCAGGGGGAACTAGAACAACCCGCCACTGGGCGCGACACGACCAACGTGGCGGTAGGCAGCCGCTGTCGCCAGGCGACCCCGAGGAGTTCGCTGAATGAATCCCTGGCGCAACAAATACGGCTCGTAGGCATCCTCCAGAGTTTGAGGCTCTTCCCCGACAGCCTGTGACAAGGTCGTCAACCCCACGGGTTGACCCGCAAATGGACCCGTCAATAACTCCAGAATCCCGCGGTCGACCTTGTCGAGACCCGCTTCGTCGACACCAAATAGGGTCAATGCTTCGCGAGCGCCCTCTTCGTTAAGGCCCGCCCAGCCACGCACTTGCGCGACGTCACGCACTCGACGCAGGAGTCGGTTGGCGATTCGCGGGGTGCCTCGGCTTCGGCGAGCAACTTCACGAGCCCCCTCTTCGTCGATGGCGACACCCAGGCGGCCCGCCGATTGACGAACGATGGCGGTCAGTTCATCAACCTCATAGAAGTCAAGTCGAGCAACAAAGCCAAAGCGGTCACGCAACGGCCCCGCCAACAGTCCGGTGCGTGTCGTGGCGCCGACCAAGGTGAAAGGTGGCAAATCGATGCGAATCGAGCGCGCCGACGGCCCACGACCCACCATCACGTCAACGCGGCGGTCCTCCATGGCCAGGTACAGCATTTCTTCCACCGAACGTTGTAGGCGATGGATTTCGTCAATAAATAGAACATCGCCTTCCGCCAAGTCCGACAAAATGGCCGCCGCGTCACCGGGACGCGTCAGGACCGGGCCGGAGGTCACGCGCAGCTGAGACTGCATTTCCGTCGAGACAATGTGCGCCAACGACGTCTTGCCCAGTCCTGGAGGGCCCGCCAGCAAAATGTGGTCGGCCACGTGGCCGCGCTCGCGAGCGGCGCGCAGCATGATTTTCAGGTGATCCGACACATCTCGCTGCCCAATGAACGAGTCGAAGTCACTGGGGCGAAGCTCGTTGAGGGTGGAGACCTCGTTGCTGTCTACTGCGGCGAAAACGATTTCGCTCGGTGCTTCTTCGTGGCGACTCATGGGCGTCCCAACTGTCGCAGGGCAATACGCAGAGCGTCGCCTTCATTCGCTGGCAGTTCAAGCCCATCGAGAGCGGCACGAATCTCCGCCGCGCCGTAACCCAGACCCGACAACGCCTCGGAAATGTCCGAGCGAATGGGCGAAAAACCGCCGGAAGCGTCGGGCAGTGATCCCGACAACTCCAAAATCAGTCGACTGGCCGTCTTCTTGCCGATACCGGGTACTGCCGTGAGCGCGTTGACGTCTTCGGCGGCAATGGCGGCCGTGATATCTGCCGGTGACAACGTCGACAGAAAAGCCAAGCCAATCGTGGGGCCGATGCCGGGAGATGAAATGAGCAAACGGAAAATCTGTCGCTCGGTGGCTGACTCAAATCCGTACAAGGTGATGGCGTCATCGCGCACGGCCGTGTGAACGAACACGCTGATGGCGGTTCCCACGCGCGCGTCACGAGCGAGAGGCGCGGGGACATGAACGTCGTAGCCCACCCCATTGGCATCGATCAAGACCACGTTCTTCTCGACCAGTCGAGTAGCCCCACTCAGCCAGCCGATCATTGCGCCGCCTGAAAACGAAGGTCTCGATGGGCGACGATGAGGTGCGTCAGGGCCAGCGCTACCGCATCGGCCGCGTCCGCGGGCTCGATGCGAGAGGCGAGGCCGCACAAGCTGGTGACGCGCTCCTGCATTTGGATTTTGGTGGCCGCCCCGTAGCCGGTGATGGCGAGCTTGGCCTCTTGCGAGGTGTACTGGCGAACGAGCATGCCCCGACGTGACGCCAGGCCCACCGCCAGCCCGCTGGCCTGCGAAACCCCCTGCGCCGTCAAGGCGTTCTTCTGAAAAAAGACCTTCTCTACGGCGACCGCGTCCGCGGGGAACTCCTCATAGAGGGCATCGAGGTCACGGCAGAGTTCGCCGAGGCGATCTTCCACCGGTGCGGTCGCGTCGGTACGCAAAGTGCCGAATCGCAGCAACTGGGACGACCGAGCGTCGCCACGCACTACCGCAAAGCCGCAACGCGTGAGCCCAGGGTCAATTCCGATGACGAACATATGTTCGATATTACCCTCTCGCGTCGTGGCGAGGAGGACTATCCCTCGTAAGTAGCGAGGATTTCGTCCGGGATGTCGACGTTGGCGTACACGTTTTGCACGTCATCTTGATCGTCAATGGCCTCGATCAAGCGCAAAATCTTCTTTGCGTCATTTTCGTCAGTGACGGGAATGAAATTCTGCGGTACCAAGATGAGGTCGCTCGAGAGCACCTTCACGCCGGCCGCTTCGAGGGCTTCACGGACCGCCGCGGTCTCCATCGGATCGGTCGTAATGAGAAAGTTTTCGCCGTTGCTCGTCAGGTTTTCGCCGCCCGCTTCCATGACTTTCTCGAGCAAGTCGTCTTCGGACAAAGAACCGGGAACCTCGATAGATCCCTTGCGATCAAACTGCCAGGCCACCGAGCCCGGCTCCGCGATGGCGCCGCCGCCCTTCGAGAACAAGCTGCGAACTTCGGCACTGGTGCGGTTTCGATTGTCAGTGAGAACTTCGACGATGATGGCAACGCCGCCCGGGGCATACCCTTCGTAGGTGATGGCTTCGTAGCGAACACCATCGGCCTCGCCGGTCGCACGCTTGATGGCGCGTTCGATGGTGTCAATAGGGACCGATCCGTCGCGAGCCTTCTGAAAGGCAGTGCGAAGTGATGCGTTGGCGTCCATGTCGCCGCCACCTTCGCGTGCGGCGACTTCGATTTGGCGGATCAGCTTGGCAAAAAGCTTGGCGCGAGCCTTGTCCTGAGCGCCCTTGCGGTGCTTTGTTGTTGCCCATTTAGAGTGACCGGACATGTGTTCCTCCTGCCCTGATGGGGCGGCTTTAGTGTAGCGAGCACGCTCAGGCAGTTGCTGACAGCGCTGTCGATTCCACGATTTTTAAGAAGTACTGATGCAGCTGCACGTCAGTCGTTAATTCTGGATGAAAGCAGCAACCGACCACGTTTCCTTGGCGGACGACCACGGGGTCATCGCTCCCGTCTCGATTCACCGTCGCGAGAACTCGAACCTCCGGTCCCGCGGCGACAATGCGAGGGGCACGGATAAACACACCCACCATGGACCCCACCTCGAGGACGTCAATGGGCGTTTCGAAACTCGCAATTTGTCGGCCGTACCCATTTCGCCTGACGGTGACGTCGAGAGCACCGAAAGACCACTGGTCGGCACGACCATCTTCGATGTGCGTGGACAACGCAATCAATCCGGCGCAGGTTCCGAAGGCGGCCATTCCGGCGTCGAGGCGAGTCGTCAGCGCCGAGCGCAAGCCCGACGTGTCGAGCAGCTTTCCGATTGCGGTTGATTCTCCACCCGGGAGGACTAAGGCGTCCACCTGATCGAGTTCACGAGGGGTGCGTACCTCAATTACCTCGGCACCCGCCCGCTCCAGCGACGCCCGGTGTTCCCGCACGTCGCCCTGCAGGGCGAGAACTCCGACGCGCACGTTTACCAGCCGCGCTCGGCGAGACGTTGCTCGAGAGAGGCGGTTTCCCAGCCCTTCATGGCAGCGCCTAGTCCCGTCGAGACTTCAGCCACCTTGGCGGCGTCGCGGAAGTGGGTGGCGGCCTGAACGATGGCGTTGGCCATGCGGATGGGGTCATCGCTCTTGAAGATGCCCGATCCGACGAAGACGGCCTGGGCTCCCAATTGCAACACCAGCGAGGCGTCCGCCGGCGTGGAGATGCCACCGGCGCAGAACAACGGAACCGGCAACTCACCTCGCTCGGCG
>CAISIU010000020.1 GCA_903885505.1 uncultured Actinomycetes bacterium
CGACATTAAGAACGGCATCACCATTGCCACCGAGGGTGGCTTGTTCACCATCGTGGAGTTCCAGCACGTCAAGCCCGGTAAGGGTGGGGCGTTCGTGCGTACCAAGCTTCGCAATGCTCGTACCGGTGCCGTCATTGAGCGCACCTACCGTGCCGACGAGCGCCTCGAGCAGGCCATCATCGACAAGCGCGACATGCAATACCTCTACCGCGATGGCTCTGACTACATCTTCATGGACCAAGACACCTACGACCAGGTTCCCGTAACACCCGCTCAACTCGGTGACGCGGCGAACTTCCTGAAGGAAACCGGTACCGCCATGTTGATCACTCACAACGACGAAATCATTGGCGTGGAGCTCCCGGCGTCAGTGGAACTGGTGATTGCCGACACGGAGCCCGGCATCCAGGGCGACCGCGTGTCGGGCGCTCGTAAGCCGGCGACCTTGGAGACCGGCTTCGTGGTGCAGGTGCCCCTTTTCGTCGGTCCCGGTGAGGCCATCAAGGTCGACACCCGTTCCGGCGAATACATGACCCGCGCGTGAGCAGCGACTGGATTGAAGTCCCGCGCTCTCAGTCTCGAGAGCGAGCGCTAGAACTGCTCTATGAAGCCGATCGCAAAGAGCGTTCGGTCGACATCGTGGTGACTGACCAAGCCGCCCCTATCGACGAGTACACCCAGGTTCTGCTCGATGCCGTGAAGACATTCACCGCTCGCAGCGAAGAACTCATCGATAAGAACTCCACCTCGTGGCCCATCGATCGGCTCGCAGTACTCGATCGGCTCATTTTGGTGCTGGCGCTGTCTGAGTTGCAGATGGAGGAGCACCCGCCGAAGGCAGTGGTCATGAACGAAGCCGTGGAGCTGGCGAAAACCTTTTGCTCCGATGAGAGTCCGAGCTTTGTGAACGGCGTTCTCTCCGCCTGCGTCAAGGAACTCGAAGGCTAGGGTTTCAGCCATGGGCGGAATGGGCGGTGCAGCGGCAAGCGGTAGCCCGTTTATTGTCAACCAATTCCACCATTACCTCGCCGTGGGGTTGATGTGGGTACTCGCGCTCGCCGTTGCCGTCACTTTCGCGACGTCGTGGTGGCGGGCACGGCACCAATCCTCGGTGATCGAAGCCTCCGGTCGCACCTGGCTACGACTCTCATTTGGAACTCTCTGGATAGTGGACGGCATTTTGCAATTGCAGGCCGGCATGCCGCTGGGTTTAGCTAACCAAGTCTTTGCTCCCGCGGCCGATGGCAATCCGTCGTTCGTGAAGTCAATTGTTGCCACGGCCGTTCGTCTGTGGAATGAGCATCCACTCGCTTTCGCTCCCGCCACCGTGTGGGTGCAGGTAGGCATTGGTCTCTTGCTGTGGTCGTCGCGAGGACCCGCCTCACGCGTCGGTGGGGCGCTCAGCGTGGTCTGGGGAACGATCGTGTGGGCCGGCGGAAATGGCTTCGGCGGAATGCTGGGCGCTCATTCCTCTTTCCTCTTCGGATGGCCAGGTGCCGTCGTGTTCTATGTCGTGGCGGGCGTTCTGCTGGCCCTTCCTCTTGAGCGCGGTGCGAGGTATGTCTCGCTGTGGTCGACGCGTGTCGGCGCCGTGACCTTGGCCGTGGGTGCTCTGTGGCAAGCCCTCCCGTCAAACGATTTCTGGGCCTCCGGTTCATCAAACGCCTTGTGGGCCATGAGTAATGACATGACTAGTTCTGCTCAGCCCAGCTTTGTGAAGTCGCTCGTGCTCGCGGTCGGTCGAATGGGTTATCACGGCAGCATCATCGTCAATACCGCGATCATCGTGTGGATGCTGGCCACCGCAGTCGGCTTATGGCGTTATCGACACGCGCCCGCGCGGTGGCCGTTAATCAGCGCGGCCGTCGGGGCAGTGGTCATCTGGGTCACGATCCAAGATCTCGGAATATTCGGGGGAGTCGGAACCGACCCGAACTCGATGCTGCCCTTTGCAGCTCTCGTGCTGGCAAGTGCGCCGTGGAAGGTCCTCGAGCGACTTTCGACCTCGCCTCGATGGGGCCAGGTCGGGGCTTCAGTGGCAGCCTTTGGCGTTGCGATGACGTTGGTGGGCAGCGTCCCTATGGCCTCCGCCAGCTTCTTCTCGCCGGTTGAGACGACTCAGTATGAAGCATTGAACGCGAGCGTGTCCGTCCTCAACCCCCGAATTAGTGCACCGCAGTTGCCCTTCGCGCTCACCAATCAGTTTGGGCAGCGTCGCGACATTGCCCATCGCGGCCACGTGACGGTCGTAACCTTTCTCGACCCCACCTGCTGGACGGACTGCGCGGCCCTGGGTCGACAATTTGTCTCGCTCGATAAGCGCTTGGGCCACCCGTCGTCGGTGACGTACGTGGGCATCGCCGCGAATCGTTTTCACTATTCGGCTGTCGAAGATCGAGCATTCATCGCTCGCTACGGACTGTCGTCGCTGGGCAATCGGTTCCAGTTCCTGACCGGAACACTTCCGCAACTGGAGGCGACGTGGTCGGCATACGGCATTGAAGTCGATATGAAGCCCACCGACAAAATGAGCGTGCACACGGATCAAGTCGACATCATCGATGCTCGGGGACGCGTCGCGGTGATTGTTCCGGACGACCCACCGGAAGGGTGGTCGGGCCAAGAATCTGCCGTCACGGTGTTGGCGGGTGCGGTTCGGCACGCACAGAAATGACACCACTGCTTGCCGTCGCGGCTCTGCTTGCTCTGGCCGTCGTGACGGGAGCCGTATGCCGCCGCCGCCGAGGCACCTGGCATCGACGCCATCGCCTTCCCGGCATCGTGGCTCTCGCCAGCTCGATCGTGTTGGCCGTCACGGTGATCGGCCCTGTCGACAAGATGGCTATGACGTCATTGCCGAGTCACATGGTCGCGCACGTCATCGTGATGTTCCTTGTCCCGATGGCCTTTGTCTGGTCGGGCATCGGGCATCAAGTGGAAATGGCCTTCCCGGTGACGATGCGGCGAAGGATCGGGCGCGCGCTGTGTCGCGTGGCATGGCGCGGCGACATGTCGCTGGCGGCCTCGGTCGTCATTCTCAACGTGGTCATGGTGGCCAGTCACCTCCCATCCGTTTTCAATTCGGTCATGGCACATCCGGCGATGATGAACTGGGTAGTCGAGCCATCCTTTCTGCTTTCAGGATGGTGGTTTTTCGGTGGTTTGATCTCAGCGCCCTATCGGCAGGTTCGTACTCGCCTCAGTCGGCAATTACTCGCGGTCGTGGCCACAATGGCCGAAATGCTCATTATGGCAATGTCAATGTCCATTTTCACAAAATCGCCCTGGTACCAGATGGGTGGCGCGATGGGGCCCATGAATATGTCCTTCGCCAGCCAACAGTTAGCTGCAGCGATTCTCTGGATTTGCGGAGACTTTTGGGGGGTGCCCCTCATTGTCGTCATTTTCCGACGACTCATCGACCGTGACGGGTCGTTACTCGCGGCCCTCGACCGGCGGGTGCGTAGCGTCTAGCGATTCTCGTCCGTGGACTTTGGCGAGGTAAGCATTCCATTCATTGAGTTCACCTTGCGTCTTTTCGTCGAGGACGTTCGTGGACGGCGTCAATTCGTGGTCGCCGCGCAGGAGTTTGCGCCACATGTAAAAGGCGTACCCCTGCAGTGCGGGCCACTCGAAGACGTAGGCCCACGACAAAGTGTTACCGCCGAGAGCTCGCCACAATTCGACGACAAATGCGGGCATACAGATAAGGGTGGCGAGCAATAAGCCGAGGTGAATGCGACGGCGTTCGGCTCGCGGAAGGCTCATGCGAGGCAGGTTAGCCATCGCTACTCATGAGTAATCGTGCTTAAAAAAGTAAAATATTCAACTTTTGGGACTAAATACTTGAATTCGTGTCCACGCCGAGGAGTACGGTGGAGAACAAGCACCAAAGGCGGTGCGCCCATAGGGGGATTGAATGAAATACGGACGCGCATTGCTGTCGTCATTGCTGGCCACCATTTTGGGTGCCGGTGTGATCGCTGGCGTCGCCGTGGCTCTGGCCCACTTGCAACCTCACCAAAACCCGTACACCGGCGTCGTTACGACGGTGCCGGAAACGGTAAATGGCATGCAAGTGATGACCAAGAAGGTGACATTAAATCTGTCGACTTATCCCGATTCGCTCTTTACTGGCCAGCCGCACGGCGCAAACGGTGGCGCTCACCCCGACTGGGTCAGCTACGACCACGACAATCTCGTGGTGCCGGCGTATTCGACCGTCAATATGGTTATTGACCAATACGACTCGGGCGAGTCGCTCAACAACTCCTTCTTCAGCCAAGTCCGCGGAACGATTGGTGGCACCGCCACCTTCACTACTTGGGGTTATTCCGGTTGCGATCTCGCCACTTTCTCCTGCACGGAAAACGCGAAGCAATCTTTGGCCGACAACGGCGTCAAGACGACTGTGACGTCAAATCAGTGGCCGTACAGCGCGATTGGCCACACTTTCACCCTGCGCTCGACCGGCAACGCCCCCGCGTTGACCGTCTCCGTCCCATTGCCCGCCGTTTTTGCTGACCCCAATGACAGCTTCTACGGCCCTCAGTCGACCAACGCGCTGGGCGGTAGCTACCCCCTGCAGCATACGGTCGTGAAGTTCAGTTTCAGGGTGTCGGGCCCGGGCGTCTACCAGTGGAACTGCGAATTCCCCTGTGGCATCAAGATTGGCAAATTCGGTGAAGCCATGAGCACCTTCGGGTACATGTCCGGAACCTTGACGGTGAAGTAGGCGATGAACATGACGA
>CAISIU010000021.1 GCA_903885505.1 uncultured Actinomycetes bacterium
CAGCTCAGCCGTCGACGGGTTCATCGACTGGCCACCGCGTACCTGGGTGCGAACACCCAGCGAACGGAAAATACGTCCGATGCCGTCGCCGACCACCACGGCCACAATCGCCGTCGTCGGTGCGGGTCCGGCCACTTCGGGCAGTTCGTCGCCGTGCAGTTGTTCGGCCACGCCTTCGCGCACCCACTTTTCTTCAATGACTTGTTCTTGCAAGTCAGTCACACGAATTTGACGGGGGCGGCCCGCATCGAGGGCGGCCTCAATGGACGCCCCAATGTCGTCGGTGTGAATGTGGCAGTTGTACAGACCTTCGCCACCCACCACCACGATGGAATCGCCGATGCCCGCCCACACTTCTTTAAACGCGGGGATCTTCGCGTCGTCCGCGTCGAGCAGGTACATGACCTCGTAGCGCAGGTCCGAGATGTCGCCCTCACCGTGTCCGGTCAAGGTCTCGGGTGCGTGGACCTCAATGCCCTCGACCTCCGGAGCTTCCGGCAGCGGGTCGCCCGCCACGACGTGACAGAACGCGTCGATAAGAAGGAGAAGCCCGGTGCCACCCGAGTCAACGACGCCGGCCTGCTTCAGAACCGGCAATTGCTCGGGGGTATAGGCCAGGGCCGCCGCCGCTGCGCCGCGCGAGGAGCGAACGAGGACGTCGAGCGACGCCGTCGCCGAACTGGCACCAACCGCCGCGGCACGAGCCACCGACAAGATGGTGCCTTCGATAGGGCGAACCACAGCTTGGCGCGCCAAAACATCGGCGTGTGTCAGCGCTTCGGCCAGCAGGGGCGCGGTGATCTCCGAGGCGGTCTTGAACTTGTCGACCAAACCGCGCAGCAACTGGGACAAAATGACGCCCGAATTTCCGCGGGCCCCCATGAGAGACCCGTGCGCCACGGCCTTGCACACGGCCGCCATATCGGCGCCACTGCTGAGTTCGGCGAGCTCGGCGGCCACCGAATCTAAGGTCAGCGACATGTTGGTGCCGGTGTCCCCATCGGGCACCGGATAGACGTTTAGCCGATTGATAACCTCTTTATGGGTGCCCAAGAGGTCGGCGAAGGTCTCGATGACGGCCTGGAAATCGCTGGCCGAAAGGGAAGTGAGTATCGCCACGGGCACCAATGCTACAATGATGAACCTGTTTGAACGAGCGTTACGGATTGTCCGTATCGACTGACACGAGGAGTTTGAGGATTATGGCATCGGTCTGCGAGATCTGCGGCAAGAAGCCCTCATTCGGCATGAACGTGTCGCACTCCCACCGCCGCACGAAGCGTCGTTGGAACCCGAACATTCAGCGCATTCGCGCCGTCATCAACGGCACGAACACTCGCGTGAATGTCTGCACCGGGTGCATGCGATCGGGCAAGATTCAAAAGCCTGAGCGCCGCAACATTCCGGCCTAATTCGGCCCTGCGTCGCTGATGCGACGCTCTTTAGAACTCGTGCTGCCAGCCTTCACGCGGTAAGTCACGTCCATTCAGCGTTCGCTGCCCCTCGTCGATCACTCGACCGATTTCTACGGGTGCAGGTAGCTGGGATATCTCAAATTCGCGCCGCAGTGCCTCGGGGTCACTCGTCGCAATGAGTAACTCGTAGTCCTCTCCCCCGCTCAGCGCCTCTCTCTCCGAGGCGCCGGTGGCTACCGGGAGATGAGTGAGTTCAAATCCCACCGAGCTGGCATCGGCCAGTCGGTGAAGGTCTATCGCCACA
>CAISIU010000022.1 GCA_903885505.1 uncultured Actinomycetes bacterium
CCAGCCACGAGGTAGCTCACGGCCTCGATGTCAATCTGAGGGGCGGCCGCACCATGGTGTGGCACTAAGCGCACACAGGCCAGTCCGTTGAAGCGCTCGCTGATGGCAAAGAAATTCCCGTACGCGTCGATGCCCTCGAGGCGAACTCCGGGGCGTTCCGGGAGGGCGAGTGTCCAGTCACCGTTCTCATCGTCAGCGCGCACCCACAGCGCGAAGTCGGTTGCGTTTTCGTTCGACGTCTTTAGCCACCAGCCGCGTCCGGAGGCGTCTCGATAGTGCTCGACGTCATAGTCAATCCCGTCGCGTCGGGGGTCGAGAATGACGAACTCGCCGAGGGGAGTGCGCGCATCGAGGACGCGTGCCTCACTCGACATCTTGGAGCTGGAGGTGATGACGATCTTGTCGTCATCACGCGTGCGCGCCACGTCCACCCAGAACATTTCGTCGTCTTCTTGAAATACCAAGACGTCCGCACGTTGTTCGGTGCCCAGTTGGTGACGCCACACCTGCCAGGGTCGAGCCGCCTCGTCAATCATCGTGTACCAGACGTAGGCGTTATCCATCGACCAGGTCAACGAATAGTGAAGGGGGCTGAGTCGATCGTCGGCTACGACGCCATCGGCCAAACGGCGAAAGGTGACCTCGTGTTCTTCGTTGCCGTCGCGGTCAATGCCGATGGCCACCCATTCATCGTTGGGTGAGATGGCCAAGATGCCCACCGACAAGAAATCACCGTCGCCGGCTTCGAGGTTCTCGTCCAAGATCACTTGCTCGCCGGGCAGCGAGGTCAGCGGGTCAATCACCGGTGGCGTGTCGCGGTCCTCGCCGACCGGCACGCGGCAATTCACCGCGTAGTTCAGTCCCTCGCGCGTGCGCTCGAAGTACCACCACTCGTCCATGCGCACCGGCACGGAGGTGTCGGTTTCTTCGATGCGACTCTTGACCTCATTGAAGATTTCGGCTTCGAGGGGAGCGAGGTCCGCGAGCGACTCCTTGCGAAAGGCATTCTCGGCACCCAGCAGGTCGAGCACCTGGGGGTTCTCTTGATCCATGATCCAGTAGTAGGGGTCGTTGCGGGTGTCACCATGAAAGGTGATGAGGTGGTCGTGACGTTCGGCGCGAGGAGGAGTGGACATGGGGACACTTTGCCAGTTTTTTCCCGTTCGAAAATCATGGGGAGTTACTACAATCTCCATAGGAAGAACTAGCCGAGGTGAGCATGAGCGTTGAAAACCTAGATTTCAGTCGTTACCAGCTGGGCTGGTCGGACGAGCTCGACGTCGTGTTCAAGCCGAAGAAGGGCCTCAACGAGGCCATCGTTCGCGAAATGTCCGACATCAAGAGCGAGCCGCAGTGGATGCGCGATTTTCGCTTGAAGTCTCTCACTCGTTTTGAGAAGAAGCCGATGTTGCCCTGGTTCGCCCAGAAGATGCCGGACCTCGACTTCGACGACATCTACTACTACATCAAGCCCACCGAAAATCAGGTCCAGGACTGGGAAGACCTTCCTGACGCCATCAAGCAGACCTACGAGAAGCTGGGCATCCCCGAAGCCGAGCGCAAGTACTTAGCCGGTGTCACCGCGCAGTACGAGTCCGAAGTCGTCTTTCACCGCAACCGCGCGGACCTCGAAGCGCTGGGCGTGATCTTCTGCGACATGGACACCGCGGTGCGCGAGTACCCCGAATTGGTGCAGAAGTACTTCGGTTCGGTGATTCCGCCGAACGACAACAAGTTCGCCGCGCTGAACAGCGCCGTGTGGTCGGGTGGCTCGTTCATCTACGTGCCGCCGGGCGTGAATGTGGACCAGCCGCTGCAGGCCTACTTCCGTATCAACACGGAGAACATGGGTCAGTTCGAGCGCACCTTGATCATTGCCGACGAGGGCAGCCAGGTTCACTACGTCGAGGGTTGCTCGGCGCCGGTGTACTCCACTGACTCGCTGCACTCGGCCGTCGTGGAGCTCGTCGCCCTGCCGGGATCGCGCATCACCTACACCACGATTCAGAACTGGTCGAACAACGTCTACAACCTGGTCACCAAGCGCGCCCGCGCCGAGGCCGAGGCGCACGTGGAGTGGATTGACGGCAACATCGGTTCACGACTCACGATGAAGTACCCCGCGGTCTACCTCATGGGCCCCAAGGCCTCAGGCGAAGTGCTGTCCGTCGCCTATGCCGGTGCCGGCCAAAATCAGGACACGGGCGCCAAGATGGTGCACGCCGCTCCCGAGACCACGTCGACCATCGTCAGCAAGTCAATTTCCAAGGACGGTGGTCACTCCACCTACCGCGGACTCGTCAAGGTGGAAGAGGGCGCGACGGGCGCGAAGAGCTTCGTGCGATGCGACGCCCTGCTCTTGGACCAGCAGTCCATCAGCGAGACCAAGCCCTACATGGAAGTGGGCGAGCGTGACGCCTCGATCGGTCACGAAGCCACCGTCTCAAAGATTGGCGACGACCAACTCTTCTATCTCATGAGTCGCGGACTCAACGAGTCGCAGGCCATGGGCATGATCGTGAACGGCTTCATTGAGCCCGTGACGCGCACCTTGCCGATGGAATACGCCGTCGAGTGGAGTCGCTTGATCGAACTGCAAATGGAAGGCTCCATCGGTTAATCACCGAGACTTCGGTCGCTCAGACGTCTAACCTCGCCGCCCGCGGTCGACGCCGCCGCATCCGCGTGGCACGATATGGCCATGGGAATGAGAGAAGAGTGCAAACACTTTCAAAGCCGCACGTACTCGTCAGGCGACGTCGCCCGTTTCTGCTCGCTAGGTAACGCGCCCGATCAACCTTTTAGTTGTCCCAGTGACTGCATGACCTACGAACCGCGCATGGCGGACGTCGGCTGGAGCCACGGCTCGTTGGTGTCCCCGCCCCCGGTGGCGACTCCCGAGTCGAGTCGCGAAGACCGAGAAGCCGTCCTCGCAGCTGCGGCGGAAATTGTGAACGGCATCGCCGCCTCCGCCTTTGCCGATCGACGTCGCGAACTTGACGAGCAGGCGGCGCGTGACCAGTCGGACCGCTCTCGACGCGGCTGGCGCTTCTGGCGCCGTTAACTACTGGCCGGTGTAGCGCGGCTCACGGTGCTCGAGGAAGCTCATCATGGCCTCCACGAGGTCATCGGTGAACAAGTACATCGAGTTCCAGCGGGCGACGTAATCGAGGCCCTCGGCCACCGTGCGACCGTCGTTGGCGCGCAGCACCGACTTGGTCCCGGTCACGGCGAGCGGGGGATTAGCGGCGATGGCGCGGGCCACGTCGAGCGCCGCCGCGTATACCTCGTCGGCTGATCCGTCGATGACGCGATTCACCAGGTGAATCTGCTGGGCACGCTCGGCCCCAAAGTCAGCCCCGGTGTAGGCGAGTTCGGCCACGTGTCCGGCGGGCACGATGCGTGGCAAGCGCTGCAGAGTGCCGAGATCGGCGACGATGCCCACCTTTGCCTCGCGCACGGAGAAGATGGCGTCCGATGACGCCAAGCGAAAGTCCGCCGCGGTGACGAGGTCAATGCCGCCACCAATGCAGTAGCCGTGAATCGCGGCGATGACGGGAACGTCCAATTCCTCGAAGCAGGTGATGGCCTGCTGGATTTCCTGAATGCGATCAAAGAGCTTGCGGGTGGTTACGGCCTTGGAGTCGCCACCCGATGAATTGCCCCCGGTCATGAACATGGCGCCCATTTCCTTAAGGTCGAGACCGACGGTGAAGTGCGGTCCGCGAGCCGCGATGACGACGCAGCGCACCTCACGGTTGGCCGCAATAGCGGCAGCCGCGAGGGGAAGGTCGCGCCAGAGGTCCGAGCCCATGGCGTTTCGGGCCTCCGCACGCGAGAGCCACAGGGTGGCCACGTGGTCGGCGATATCAAGTTCCAGAACCGTTGACGTGAATGACACGACAAGCCTCCTTACGTCATCGCGAGCCTAGGTCGCTCGCGGCGAGTGCACCGTTACACTGCCCACGGCCCACTATGAGCACTTTCTGGACTTCCCTTCGCCACGCTGCACCCACCGACCGTCATGACTGGGTGGATGCCGTTCGCGACGCCGGTTTGCCGACCACCAGCGACGAAGTGTGGCGTTACGCCCCTCTCGGCGAGCTCGACACCACGACCTTTGTCGGCGGCGACGAGACGGTGACCCCCATGGCGAACGCGCTGGTGGTGGTCAATGGCGAGATCGTTAGCAACAGCACGCTGGCCGGGGTCACGGTGACCTCGGAGCGTCGCGGCACTCTGCCGGACTCAGACGGCGACGGCTTTGAGTCCCTCGCCTTCCTCCTCGCCCCGCAGGCCTACGTCATCTCTATTCCCGCCACCCTCACCGAACCACTGATCATCGACCAGCAGTTCACGTCGGCCTTTGCCGGGGTGGACATCACCGTGAAGGTGGCCGCCGGCGCGTCCGCCACGGTGGTCGAGCGCATTCGCGGGGGAGCCGACAGCTTCATTTCCGCCACCACTCGCATTGAACTGGCCGAACGCGCTCAGGTGGTCTGGTCGACCTACCAGTCGCTGGCGGACAGCGCGTGGTTTATTGCCCGTAGTCGCGGCATTCTGGCGCGCGACGCGCACCTGACCCAGAACTACGCCGGTGTGGGTGCTCGCTACGACCGCGCCCGTCAGGACTGCGAGCTTCGCGAGACGGGCGCCGAGAATCGCCTCATGACGACCTATGTCGGCCACGGCAATCAGATCCACGACCTGCGCACCCACCAGCTGCACCTTGCTCCACGAACCACGGCGACCTTGGTGAGCAAGGGCGCCGTGGGTGACTCCTCTCGCTCCATCTACACCGGTCTTATTGAGATGGAAAAGGGCGCTCGCCGCGCGGACGCTCGCCAGAGCAACCACAACCTCTTGCTGTCAAACGTGGCGCACGCCGACACGGTGCCCAACTTGGACATCCGCGAAAACGACGTCACCTGCGCGCACGCGTCCTCGGTGGGGCCGCTCGACGAGATGACCCGTTGGTATCTCGAAAGCCGTGGCGTGCCCCGTGCCGTCGCGGAGCGCCTCATGGTGCTCGGATTCTTTAACGAGATGTTGGCGGCCTGGCCCGCTCAGTTGGCCGACACGGTGGCTCAGGACATCGCGACCATCATCGACGACATGGTGGTGTTCGCGTGAGCATCGCCCTCGGAGAGCTCTCCACCTTCACCGACGGCGCCGCCACGGCGGTCACAGTCGCTAATCGTCGTTTGGCCCTGGTTCGCCTCGGCGATGACGTGTACGTCCTGAGCGATCGCTGTTCGCACGAAGACTTCGCACTGTCGACCGGTGAGGTGGACGCGGCCGACTGCACGATTGAGTGCGACCGTCACGGCGCCATTTTCGATGTCACCACCGGCGAGGCCTTGTCCCTGCCGGCCACCGAGCCCGTCGCCACCTTCGGCGTGTCCATCGTCAATGGCGTGGTCTACCTGGATGAGGAGTGGTCATGAGCACGCTCGAGATTCGCGATTTACACGTCACGGTGGGTGAGCGAGAAATAGTCAAGGGCCTATCCCTCACTTTGGAGGCGGGCACCGTTGCGGCCATTATGGGCCCGAACGGGTGTGGCAAGTCCACCTTGGCCAATGCCATTGCGGGCCGACCGGGCTATCAGATCACGAGCGGAAGTGTCACCGTCAACGGCGTGTCCTTGCTCGAATTGCCGGCGGACGAGCGTGCGCGACACGGCCTGTTTTTGGCTCTGCAGCTGACTCTCGACGTGCCGGGGGTTCGTCCTCTCGACATGCTGAGTGCGGCGGG
>CAISIU010000023.1 GCA_903885505.1 uncultured Actinomycetes bacterium
ACGCCCGAGCCCGTCTCGGTCATGCCCCACGACGTCACCACGTTTGGCTGACGATGCTCGGGCGCGGGCCCCGCTCCCACCAGAACTCGCTCGTAGCCACGCAGATCGTGTCGAGCCAACAGGGTCGCAACGACGGCGCAGTGTGTGGCCCCGAGCGCGGGGCCCTGAGCGACATCGTCGGAGGAACCGATGATCAATGTGTCGCCACCGAGGAGCGACCGCAGAATCACCGCGAGTCCGCCGACGTGATAGGCGGGCAAGCACGCATACCAGGTGGCCTCGCCGTCGGTGGTGAGCGCATGTCGCGTCATCGACGACGACGCCAGGAGAGCGGGCAAGGTGAAGATGGCGGCCTTGGGGGTGCCTGTCGACCCCGAGGTCACGACCACGGCGGCATCGCCGCTGTCGAGGGAGCGTCCGGCGCGATAGGGGCGACGGCCCTCACTGTCGACGATGGCGGTTGGCGCGAGGGCGTCGAGGAGAAGGTGGCGACGCTCGGGAGAATCACGGGGATCGAGAACCGTAAAGGCGTGACTGGCATCGAGGCAGCGCTGAATTTCCTGCACCAGCGAAAGGCTTAACGGAAGGTCGATGGCGACGAGTTCAGTCATCATCGTCACACTACGGGGGTGCTCGGTAATGTCGGAAGCACAAAGGAGTCCCGATGGCGACAATTAGATACGAAGAGCGGATTCAAGCCCCGGCGGATGCCGTGTGGGCCATTGTGTCAAAGGCGGACTCCATCCACGAATGGTTTCCGGGCATCACGTCGTGCACCGTCGAGGGCGATCACCGCACCATTCACGTGGCGACGGGGATTTCCATGCCAGAGCGCATCATTGCGAATGATCGCTTGCAGCGACGCTTCGCGTACCAAATCGAAAGTCCACTGTTTCAGATGCACCTCGGCACCATCGACGTGATTGAGTTAGCGCCCGACGAGTGCTTGTGCGTGTATTCGACCACGGCGGTTCCTGACGTTTTTGCTCTCACCATTGCGGGCGGCTCTCGCGGAGCCCTCACCGAAATTCGCCGATTGGCAGAAGGGCGTTAATCATGGGTCGCAAGATTCTCTTCATCACGACCGACCAGCAGCGTTTCGACACGTTGACGTGTAACGGGTCGCTGATTTCTCGAACGCCGCACATTGATGCGCTCGCTCGAGACGGTGTGCGCTACACCCGTGCGGCGCCGAGCTCGGTGGTATGCATGCCCTCGCGCGCCTCGATGTTGACGGGTCAATTTCCGACGACGCACGGCGCGTGGATGAATGGTGTCGCACTGGCTGTCACCGCCCCGTCGGTGGCCGAAACACTTCACGATGCGGGGTACGAAACTGCCCTCATCGGTAAAGCGCACTTCGAGCCCTACTTCGACATCTTTGGTCGCTTCGCGGAAAACAGCCTGGCGCAGCTGGGCATTCCGACAGTGGAGCAGCCTTGGTATGACGGTCGGCGCGGTCCGCACCGTGGCTTTGACCACATGGAGCTCGCTACTCACGGCGCAGTGGGAACCACTCACTACGCACGCTTCATGATGACCGAGCACTTTGACCAGGTGGGTCACTTCTACAACGTTCTTGACGCGGACTTCCAGGTGAATGCTGCGGGCGGGGGTGACACGGGAGCGCCCCAGGTGAAAGTCAATCCGGTGCCGCGTGAGCTGTATCACACCGACTGGGTGGCCGAACGCACGATGAATTGGCTGGCACAGCGTGCTGATGACAGCGAGTGGTTCTGCTGGATGAGCTTTCCCGACCCCCATCACCCCTGGGATCCGCCGGAGTCGGAAATGCACCGCGTCAATTGGCGCGACGTTGATCTGCCCGCGGGCTACATCGCTGATCCCGAGGAACGCGAGCGCGTTCTCGCGCAGAAGGCTCCCCACTGGAGCGCCTGGTATCGCGGCGAATTGGTGTCGAATTATGAGGCGCCCGCGAAGTTTGTGCCTGCCCATTTGACCGCTGACCAAATTCGTGAGGTCAACGCCCGCAACGCGGTCGAGGTGGAGCTCATTGACGATGCCGTCGGGCGTGTCATGGCCTACCTCGCCTCTCGCGGATGGGCTGAGGACGTCGACGTCGTCTTTACGACCGACCACGGTGAACTGCAGGGTGACTTCGGACTTCTCTTCAAGGGCCCGTATCACGTCGATGGGCTAATGCGGCTGCCCCTCATCTGGCGCCCCGCTCCGCGCGCACAGGTGGCGCCCGCGGTGGTGACGGCTCCCGTCAGCCTGACGCAGCTCGCGGCCACCTTCACCGACATTGCGGGCCTCCCGCAGCCGGCCTACGCCGAGGCGCCCGCGTTGCCACGCGACGACGCCAGCGCGACCGCGGACCAAAGCATCACCGAATGGGATTCGGCGCTGTTTGGCATTGATGTTCACCTGCGGACGGTGGTCACCGAGCGCTATCACCTCACTCGTTACCAGCCGGGAGCCGTGCATGACGGCAGCGAAGGCGAACTGTACGACGTGGTGAACGACCCTCTGCAGCGCGAGAATCGATACTCCGATCCCGCTTTACGGGCTATACGCGACGAATTGGAAGACCGCTTGATTGCCCACGAAACGCGAGAGGTGGAGCGTGCGACACCCGGCCCCTTGGTTGCTCCGGTCTAAACGCCGGTAGCCTCTCGGGTCATGACCGACACCGTTATTTCCGGCTCACCCATTGACCCCGTGGACCAGTTCCGCTCTGCGCCTCTGCCCGCGTGGGAGCGCCTCGGCGAGTACGAAGACATTCACTACGACGTGGCTGAGGGCATCGCCAAAATCACGATTAACCGACCCGAGCGTCGAAACGCGTTTCGCCCGCAAACGCTGTTTGAGCTCTCGGACGCCTTTGAGCGCGCGCGTGACGACATTTCGGTGGGCGCCATCATTTTGACCGGCGAGGGCCCCGACGCGTTCTGCTCCGGTGGCGACCAGAAGATTCGTGGCAACGATGGATACATCGGCGATGACGACGTCGCGCGTCACGGCGTGGGCCGACTCAATGTGCTCGACCTGCAGATCCAGATTCGTCGCCTGCCGAAGCCGGTGATCGCTTCCATCGCGGGCTACGCCATTGGTGGCGGCCACATCTTGCACTTGGTCTGCGACCTGTCGATTGCGGCGGACAACGCCCGCTTCGGCCAGACCGGCCCCAAGGTGGGGTCCTTCGACGGTGGTTACGGCAGTTCGCTGCTGGCACGTTCGATCGGGCTGAAGCGCGCCAAGGAAGTCTGGTTCTTGTGCCGCCAATACGACGCACAAACCGCCCTTGACTGGGGTCTGGTCAACACTGTGGTTCCTTTGGCTGATCTCGAGCGCGAGACGGTGGCGTGGTGTCGTCAAATGCTGACGTTGTCGCCGCTGGCCCTGCGCATGCTGAAGGCTGGCTTCAATGCCGCCGAAGACGGCCTCGCGGGCGTGCAGCAACTCGCCGGTGACGCGACCATGCTCTTTTACATGTCGGAAGAAGGACAAGAAGGTCGCAACGCCTTCGTGGAGCACCGCGCTCCGGACTTCTCGAAGTTCCCGAAGCGCCCGTGAGCGAAGCACCCGGTTCCGTTCGCCGCTGGGTGCTGGCGGCCCGACTGCGCACGTTGCCCGCGGCCCTCGTGCCGGTGATTGCGGGTATGTCCACGGTCATCCACAACGGACGTCACACTGATATCAAGCCGCTCAACACCTTGCTGGCGGCCTTTATTTCCCTCGCACTGCAGGTAGGTACCAATTACGCCAACGATTACAGCGACGGCATTAAAGGCACGGACGAGAAGCGCGTGGGCCCCTTTCGCTTGACGGCGTCGGGTCTCGTGCCGGCCGCTCGCGTGAAGTACGCGGCGTTTGCGTGCTTTGGCGTAGCGGCGATTGCGGGGCTTGTCCTCGCGTCGCGCGTGTCGTGGTGGCTAGTGCCCCTGGGTGCCACCGCCATCGTGGCGGGTTGGTTCTACACCGGAGGACCGAAGCCCTACGGCTACTACGGCTTTGGCGAATTCTTCGTCTTTATCTACTTCGGTCTCGTGGCGACCTTAGGGACGGCGGACGTTCAGTGCGGACCGTTGTCGCATTGGTCATGGTTTGAAGCGGTGGCCTGCGGATTAGCGGCGGTGTGTTTGCTTCAGGCCAACAACATTCGCGACATTGATGGCGACCGAGAATCGGGCAAGAAAACCATCGCGGCACGCATCGGACGAGTTCGTTCCGGTCAGCTCTACGTGGTCACCGTCGCCGGAGTCCTGATTTTCCTCTTCCTCTCGGGGCTAGAGGGTGATCCGTTGATTTCGGCGCTGGCCGCCGTCTTCGTGGCCGCGGGCTACCGTCCGGCCATCAAGTTGGCGCTCTCGTCGAGCCATGGCCGTGACCTGTTGCCGATGCTGGCCGAGAGCGCCCGAGCGCAACTACTTCTCGGGTTGGCTCTGCTTGTCGTGAACGTCGCTCGTTAAGCGAGGGCCCGGCGAACCAGCGCGGCGCATAGTGCTGGTTGATCCAGGTGAGCCGCGTGACCCGCACCGGCGACGAGTGCACAGCGACCGGAGGCGCCGGCGGCGAGCAACCGTGCGTGACGGCTAAATCGCATATCCATCGCGCCCGCGATGAAGGTGCTGGGCATCGCGAGGCTCGGGAGCGCGGGTGCGAGCCACTCTTGAGTTCCGGTGCCCGCCAGCATTAGAGACGATGCCAAGCCCTCCGCGGTATTGCCGAGACGCGAGGTGCGTTCAGCGGAGGTGACGCGAGTGTGGGCGAAGAGGGGCTGGCGCGTCCACTCCTCAAGAAACGTCTCAACCCCCACGGCGATGAGGTGCGACGCCAATGCGTCGTCACGCTGTTGTCGCGCCGCCCGGGCCTCCGCGCTGCTTAGTCCCGCGCTGGCGCCGATGGTCACGAGGTGGGTGACGAGATGGGGGTGTCGAAGTGCGAGATGCAGGGCAATTCGCCCACCGAGGGAGTAGCCCACGACCGCCACGGGCGTTGATAGCGACGCGGCGAGAAGATCGGCCGTATCGGCCAAGTTGGACCGAACGGTAGCGTGGTCTCCGTGGCCGGGCAGGTCCACGGTGATGATGTCACCCGCAGGTGCCAGGAGTTCTCGAAAGTCGCTCGCCGACGTTCGTGACTGGGTGAAACCATGCAGGAACAGAATCGGAGTGCCCGATCCCGAATGATGCAGGTCGAGGAGTGACATACAGATGAGCGTACCGAGCCTCCCTGAGGTCCAGGCGACCTTCGCGGCCACTTTGTGTGACGAGTGGTTCGAACGGGGCCTGCGTGACGTCGTCATCTGCCCGGGCTCGCGCTCAACCCCGCTGGCTCTCGCGGCGGCTCGTCACGGGGGGTTCACCATCCACGTACGACTCGATGAGAGATCCGCTTCCTTTTTCGCGGTGGGGCGCGCTCTCGCGTCGCGCATTCCCGTCGCCATCATCGTGACCAGCGGCACCGCCGCAGCTGAACTGCACGCCGCGGTGTGCGAGGCCGATTTGGCTCGCGTTCCCCTCCTGGTGGTAACGGCGGACCGTCCGCCATGGCTGCACGGCGTCGGCGCACCGCAGACCATGGACCAGCAAAATCTCTACGGCTCGGCAGTTCGCCTCTTCCTCGATACCGGTGTGGCTGATGACGCCCACCGCGATACCTGGCGTGAGATGGCTGCCCGCAGCTACGACGCCGCCGCCTCGCAGCGTGGCCCCGTGCAGGTGAACGTCCCTCTCATAGAGCCGCTTATTGCCGAACCCCACACGTTGCCGGCATCGCTCGTTGCGACCGATAGCGACCAGAGCCGTCCCGACCTCTCACTCGACATCGTCGGGCAGAGAGTTCTCGCCATTGCGGGAACGGGAACACCTTCGTCACTCGTGACATTTCTGTCATCACATGGGGCGGTGGTCATCGGTGACGCCACCACGCCGCACACGGTCCCGTACTTCGACACCTTGCTGCGCTCAGAGTCGTTTGCCCACGCGGCTCGCCCCGATCTCGTGATTCGAGTCGGGGGATTGCCCGCCTCGAAGGTGCTGGGTCAACGCCTCCAACAGTGGCAGGTTCCCGTCGTGGCTCTCGAGATCGACGGACCCGTCGCCGACCCGGATCGAGTAGTGACCCAGACGGTGAGCGGGCAGTGGCGAGAGCCGACGGGTTCTGCAGCTGACTCGTGGACCGCTGACGCGGCCTACCTCGAGTGGTGGTCAGCCATCGTCGCGCGTTACGAGCAACAAGTGCTGGGCCTAGATTTCGCCGCGGGTGCGCTGACCGAAACCTCTGCGGCCCGTGCGGTGGTGCGCCACGTGAATGATGGTCATCGACCTCTATTTGTGGGCTCCTCGATGCCCATACGTGAAGTCGAATGGTTTACGCCGTCGCGCACGCAGAAGGTCTTTTCGAATCGTGGCGTCAACGGTATTGATGGCGTGGTCTCGAGCGCGTTTGGGGCGAATGACGGACGCGGCGTCGTGGCCATGGTCGGCGACTTGACCTTCGCGCACGACCTGTCCGCCTGGGTTGATGCGCCGGCGAGCGGACCGGTGTCGGTCGTCGTCTTCGACAACGGTGGGGGACACATCTTCGACTTCCTGCCGCAAAAGTCTCTGCTCGACGAGGAGACCTTTACGACGCTCTTCACGACGCCACGCTCGCTCAATCTCGAGGCGTTTGCCTCGGCGGTGGGTGCTCGGTATCACGAGGTGAGCACGGTCGGCGAATTGGATGCGGTGCTGGCCGACGACGTGGCGAATGCCTCGGTGAGCATTATTCGCGCTCGCGTGAACACCACCGTGTCATCCACGGACTTTCACGCGTGGCTTCACCGATCGTCGGCGCGCATCGTGGCGGAGTTTCTTTCGTGATCTCGACACTGCCCGCCTCGCTGATTGCCGGCATCCCCATCGCTTTTGTCGCGGGACTCGTCTCTTTCTTGTCGCCCTGTGTGTTGCCCTTGGTGCCGGGCTATGTCGGCTTTCTGGGTGGTGCGGCGGGTGGTCGGGCGCGCACTATCGCGGGTTCCTTGGCCTTCGTCGCGGGTTTTTCCGTCGTCTTCGTGTCGTCAGGTGCGCTCTTTAGTTCGGTGGGCCACATCTTTCGTGCGCACGAACGGGGCATTTCGATCGGCTGCGGCATCCTCACCATTGCTCTGGGCCTGACCTTCGCGGGATGGCTCAACTTGCCCTTCTTGCAGCGAGAGCGTCGTTCGCACGCGTTGCCGTCGGCGACGGTGGGCGGCGCGAGCGTGCTGGGCTTTCTCTTCGGATTGGGCTGGACTCCGTGCATTGGGCCTACCTTGGCGTCCATCTTGGCGTTATCGGCGAGTTCGGGTGCCACCGCGTGGCGAGGCAGCATTTTGGCCCTGGTCTATTGCCTCGGTCTCGGAGTTCCCTTCGTGGCGGCGGCCGCGGCCAGCGAATGGGCGCTGCGTGCCGTGAGCGTGCTTCGTCGCCACACGCGCCTGATTACCACCATCGGCGGCATCGTCCTGGTGACTGTGGGCGTGGCGGAAATCACGGGATGGTGGGCAACCCTCATTCATCACCTGCAAAGTTGGCTACCGACCTACACCCCGTCGGTTTAGCGCGAACTCCTACACTCGAGCTATGAATCTCCGCGACGACTTCGAATTCCGCGGTCTCGTCCACCAGACGACGAACCCTGAGCTTCTCGACCGTTTAGGCCGTGGCGGCGTCACCGCGTACGTTGGCTTTGACCCCACCGCACCGTCCCTGCACCTTGGTCACTTGCTGCAGTTGTGCAACTTGCGACGTCTGCAGCTCGCGGGAAATCGTCCCATCGCCCTGGCGGGTGGGGGCACCGCGTTGATCGGCGACCCCAGCTTCAAGGCCACCGAAAGGCCGCTGCAAACGGTGGAGCAAATCGGAGAGAACCTCGAGTCCATCAAGGAGCAGCTGAGTCGCTTTCTCGACTTTTCGCCGTCCGCGGGGAATAGCCAGGCCGTGCTGCTCAATAATGCCGAGTGGTTGACCACGTTCCCGCTTACCGACTTCCTTCGCGACGTGGGCAAGCACTTCACGATCAACCAGCTCATTGCCCGAGACAGCGTGAAGAGTCGCCTTGACCGACCTGACGTGGGATTGTCGTTCACCGAGTTCAGCTACTCCCTGCTGCAGGGATACGACTTCCTGCGACTTCACCTCGATCAGGGCTGCACGGTGCAATTGGGTGGTTCGGACCAGTGGGGAAACATCATCAGCGGCGTTGACCTGGTCCGCAAGAGTTGTGGTGGTGACGTGGATGGTTTGACATCACCGTTGCTGCTTCGTCCGGACGGACAAAAGTTCGGCAAGACCGAAGGTGGCAATCAGAGTGTCTGGTTAAGCGCGGAACTCACGCGCCCCTACACCTTGTTCCAATACTTGCTGAATCAAGACGACGCCATGGTGGAAAAGCTGCTCAAGTTCTTTACCTTCTTGGACCACGAGACGATAAATGAATTGATCGAGGCGACTCAGAGCGCTCCGCGCGAGCGTCGCGCTCAGCGCGCTCTCGCCACCGACATCGTGACCTTGGTCCACGGTCCCGAGGCCGCCACGGCCGCGGAGCGGGCGGGGCGTGCGCTCTTCAGCGAGGAAATTGCTGCCCTGGATGAACGCACCCTTCTGGACGTCATGGCCGATGCCCCCAGTGTGGAGATTCCCCGCACGGAGTTTCTTGACGGTGTGGACCTCATCGACCTCGTGGTGCGAGCCGGTCTCGCGGCGTCCAAGGGCGAGGCGCGACGCCTCCATGACCAAGGTGGCTTCGCCATCAACAATGTGAAGAGCGCCGGTGAGCCGGTCGGCGTGTCGCAGCTCCTTCACGATCGATACGTCGTGGTGCGACGCGGCGCGCGAACAATCGCACTCGTCGTGGCGATCTAGTGCGACGAATCGCCCTCGTCCTGGCGGGCGGTCTCTTGCTCGGTGCCTGTGGCTCGAGCCTGTCGCCCGGTCACGCCGTGTCGACCTGGGCGCATAATTCGGGCTTTCGCAGCAACGTGCCCACCCTGGTGAGTGACGCGCGAATTCTCAAGAAAATCGTGAATGACCCTCACTCCAGTGAGAATGACATGCGTACCTTTGGCACCGTGATGTTCGAGGATGTCAGTGCGGCGAATGCGTCACTGCCCACGCCGGACAAGCAGTTGACGGCGCTCCTGTCGGATGCCTATACGAATTTGGGAAGTGCGGCGCAGACGTCGTACAACGCGGCGAGCAGCGCCCGACTACGCGCCGAAATGCGCCGTTATCTCGAAGTGGGAGCGCGAGATCTCCAGCTCGCCCAGCTGCGCTTAGCCTCGGCTGAACAGGGCTAAGGCTGCGGACGTAGGTCGATTTCGAGGCGCAACATGCCGTCGACCAAGGTGGCGGTGGCGTCGCCGAGCATCGCGAAGTCCTGAAAGTCCACCTTTGACGCCTCGATGAATCGGGTGCGGTCGGGGCCTTCGACCGGAGGGATGCCCCGCTTGCGCACGGCTTCCGCACGAGCGCGAAAGCGCAGAACCATTTCCTGAGGGTCGAAATCTGCCATGACCTCATGTTATGGACGCATCGAGGGGCTCGTCGCATTGGTAGACTTGCCCTCCGTCGCGGTTCGCCGCTGACGTGTCTGGCCTCGTAGCCAGATAGTGAGGAGTCGTCGTGAAAAAAGGTCGCCACCGCCGGTTTGTCGAAGCGCGTGAACTGAAGCGTTCCACCGGGCCACGGGCCACCACCTGCGACGAGTGTGGCGCTGAGCCGGAAGATGTCCACGCGGAGTGGTGTCTCGCCGAAGAAGACCGCTACGAAGAAATTTTGGGACAGCTACCCCGCACGGTGAGTCTGGAAGACGACCCGCTGGCGGATGACCCGTCTGACGAGGCTTAACGCCTGACCGTCGGGTGGGCGATGGCGACCGATGCTGGTCGTGCCGCTCGCTGGGCCAGATGTTCACCCAGGGCCTTATAGGCCCATTCGCCGACGAGCTCCGTCAGTTCTTCACTCATGGAGTGATACACGCTGGTGGCACCGGTAAAAGCCTCGGTCGCTTCCGTGCACCACCAGTGAAAGTCCTCGCCACCTTTGCCCCAGTGACGACGATCCCATTGGGTGATGGTGGTGGTTACCCAACCCGCCGTATCGGTGGCTTCTTCGCGCCGAAGGGGAAGCTGCCAGCACACTTCGGGCTTGAGGGGCACAAATGACACGCCCTCGTCCATGGCGTAGACGTGAATGGCACAGCCCGCACCGCGCTCGAAGTCGGGCCGGTTGAGAAAGATGCAGGCGTCTTTCACCAGACGGGTCGTGATTTCGACCTCGCCGTCTTTGTCAGTGCGACGCTTGAGGACGCCCTTTTCACCTTGTTTTTTGAACTGCCACTGCGAGGCGGAGAGCTTGACCGCGACCTTCTCCACCTTCTTCGCGTCTTTTTCGTCCATGAGGTGAGCGCCGTAGCTGCAGCAGCCCTGGACGAGTTCTTCGGCGGGTCCGGTGAGGACTCCTTGGCAACCCTGACCGAAAATGCAGTGGTAACTGCTTTCGAGGAAAGTTACGTCGAAGACGAAGATGCGCTTCTCGGTGGGGTGCTCAAAGCTGATCCACTCATGAGAGTTTTCGAGGTCGGTCACGACACGACAGACTAGAGCGCAGGCACCCACCGCATCAGACCTTTACACTGACGACATGTCGATTGAGCCCATTGTCACCCTGACGCCATCTGCGATGGACGTTGTCGTTTCCACTCTCGCCGCCGAAGAAAACTCGAGCGGCCTCGGACTGTGGATCGAAGTGGCGGGCGTCGGTCCCCGCGGGTACCAATACGACTTGTTCTTCCAAGACGTCGAGGGCCACGACGAAGACGTGGTCACGTACGAGATCGATGGCCTCACCGTCATCATCCCCACTGGCTCCGTAGAGCGCCTCACGGGCGCTCGCCTCGATTTCTCCGAGGACGGCACCGGTGGCCTCGTATTGGTGAACCCGAATCAGCCCACCGCCGAAGAGATGAACCCTGGCGTGCCCGCCGAGGTGTTCGCTCGAGGCATTGAAAGTGCCTTGGCGCAGCGCGCCCTGACG
>CAISIU010000024.1 GCA_903885505.1 uncultured Actinomycetes bacterium
CAATTCACCCGGTTCCCTCTACCCGCCCTATGTATTCAGGCGGGAGTTGCATCCCATAACGGATACAAGGTTTTCCCATTCGGACACCCATGGATCAAAGCTTGGTAGACAGCTCCCCATGGTTTATCGCAGTCGCCCACGTCCTTCATCGGCTTTAGACGCCAAGGCATTCACCGTTGACACTTTGTAGCTTGGAGAAATTGATATTTAATTATTTAGATATATAGATGCTCGTGCTCGTTCTAAAATTCTCAAGGATCTGCGCAGCGAGTTCGCTCCCCCTGTAACTACCAGGTTCGGGAACATCGCGGAAGTAGCGGGGACAAGGTCCCATACTTCAAGGAGCATCGCTCCTTCAAAACGGAAGACGAGAGCTTCAGACCTACCAAAACACCTACTACACAGACGTACTTCTTGCGTTTCCGTCTCGAGCGGTTATTGAGATAGCCGACTGACCAGCATTCAACTCGGTAGCTGTCTGCCTTTGTGGCAGATGTGCTCCTTAGAAAGGAGGTGATCCAGCCGCACCTTCCGGTACGGCTACCTTGTTACGACTTAACCCCAATCACTGATCCCACCTTCGACGGCTCCTTCCTTGCGGTTAGGCCACCGGCTTCGGGTGTTACCAACTTTCGTGGTTTGACGGGCGGTGTGTACAAGGCCCGGGAACGTATTCACCCCGGCAATGCTGATCCGGGATTACTAGCAACTCCAACTTCATGCAGGCGAGTTGCAGCCTGCAATCTGAACTGAGATCGGTTTTAGGGATTGGCTCCACCTCGCGGTTTAGCAGCCCTCTGTACCGCCCATTGTAGCATGTGTGCAGCCCTAGACGTAAGGGGCATGATGACTTGACGTCGTCCCCACCTTCCTCCGAGTTGACCCCGGCAGTCTTCTACGAGTCCCCACCATTACGTGCTGGCAACATAGAACAAGGGTTGCGCTCGTTGCGGGACTTAACCCAACATCTCACGACACGAGCTGACGACAGCCATGCACCACCTGTGATGGGCCCCGAAGGACACCGTATCTCTACGGCTTTTCCCAACATGTCAAATCTAGGTAAGGTTTTTCGCGTTGCATCGAATTAAGCCACATGCTCCGCTGCTTGTGCGGGCCCCCGTCAATTTCTTTGAGTTTTAGTCTTGCGACCGTACTCCCCAGGCGGGGCACTTAATGCGTTAGCTGCGGCGCGGAAACCGTTGAAAAGTCCCCACACCTAGTGCCCACCGTTTACGGCGTGGACTACCAGGGTATCTAATCCTGTTCGCTCCCCACGCTTTCGCTCCTCAGCGTCAGTATTGGCCCAGATCACCGCCTTCGCTACTGGTGTTCCTCCTGATATCTGCGCATTCCACCGCGACACCAGGAATTCCGTGATCCCCTACCAAACTCTAGTCACGACAGTTTCGAGTGGCTGCCCCAGGTTAAGCCTGGGGGTTTCACACCCGACTGATCGAACCGCCTACGAGCTCTTTACGCCCAATAAATCCGAATAACGCTTGCACCCTATGTATCACCGCGGCTGCTGGCACATAGTTGGCCGGTGCTTCTTCTACAGGTACCGTCACAATCGTTCCTGTCGAAAGAGGTTTACAACTCAGAAAGCCTTCGTCCCTCACGCGGCGTTGCTGCGTCAGGCTTTCGCCCATTGCGCAAGATTCCCCACTGCTGCCTCCCGTAGGAGTCTGGGCCGTGTCTCAGTCCCAGTGTGGCTGATCGTCCTCTCAGACCAGCTACCCGTCGTTGCCTTGGTGGGCCGTTACCCCGCCAACTAGCTGATAGGCCGCGAGCCCCTCCCAAAGCGAAATACATTTCCTCATTCGACCATGCGATCAATTGAGGGTATCCGGTATTAGCACCGGTTTCCCGGTGTTATCCCAGTCTTTGGGGCAGGTTGCTCACGTGTTACTCACCCGTTCGCCACTAAATCTTCCGCTGTATTGCTACAGCATGGATTCCGTTCGACTTGCATGTGTTAAGCACGCCGCCAGCGTTCGTTCTGAGCCAGGATCAAACTCTCCATCAAGATTCTTTCCGCCGAAGCGGTCGTAATCAGAAGAGCCGACTGGTTGACTCGTTGTCCAGTCGACACCGGTACCTCACGAGGGTGAAGTAACCGGGTACTGCAATTTTTGACGACCGCGGTCTCCCATTCGAGTAGGAGGGTCCGCGTCCGTACTGGCTTTTGGCTCTCGATCTTCCGTTTTCAAGGAGCGACTGCGAACTTCCCCCGAAGGGCAGCGGTTCGCTGTCCCGGTCTCGGCAAGCCGATCCGGTTCCTACTTCCCGAGTTTCCCCGGGGGCAGGGTTGCCTACTCTACGCGCACTTACTCACCATGTCAAATCACAGTTCGCAAGCTCTTGTCGAGCGGATTTACATAGTAGCAGGTCGTGTGACACCTCGTGCACGCAATCGTGACAAATGTGACGAAACCTGATTTTCTAGCCACTTCGCCGTGTTCGCCTGAGACGCGAAGCTCGCTCCCCCGGCACTGGCACGACGTTGGAGCGAACTGAGCGGAACGAAAATTGCGTCGGACCCCGACCAAAATTCTGACGCCGCTGCTGCCTCACTCAAGGTGATTCGTTGCTCCACTGCCGACGCGACGAGCTGTCCCACGTGTTCGTGAGCGTCGCGAAATGGTGTGCCTCGCTCGACCAACCAGTCGGCGAGATCAATCGCCAACATCATCTCGTCGCTCGCGGCGTGACGCGTGACATCGTCATGCCACACGAGCGAGTCATAGGTGCCACCTAACGCTCGCAGAACCAATGTGATGGTGGTGAGCGAGTCAAACAGTGGCTCCTTGTCTTCTTGCAAATCGCGGTTGTACGACAAGGGCAATCCCTTGAGCATGGTGAGCACCGCGACGAGATTGCCAATAACTCGACCACTCTTGCCGCGGGCCAACTCCGCCACGTCCGCGTTCTTCTTCTGCGGCAGCATCGACGAGCCGGTCGTGAAGTCATCGCCGAGGTGCGCGAAGTTGAATTCGGCACTCGTCCACAGCACCAGCTCTTCACCCATGCGTGAGCAGTGCACCGCAACCAACGACAGTGCGAACAAAGTCTCGGCGACGAAGTCGCGATCGCTCACCGCGTCGAGAGAATTCACGAAGGGTTCGGCAAAGCCCAGTGCCTCACTCGTCACGTCGGGGCGAAGCGCGAGAGTAGATCCCGCGAGTGCGCCGGCTCCGAGCGGTGAAATATTGAGTCGGCTCTGCGCGTCCGCGAGTCGCGACAAGTCGCGAGTTAACGCCACCGCGTGCGCATTCACGTGATGCGACAACGGCACCGCCTGTGCGCGCTGCAAGTGCGTGTAGCCGGGCAAAATCGCGGCGTCATAGCGCGTCGCGACTCGCTGCAGCGATGCGATGAGATCAGCGACGAGCACGCCCACGTCCTCAAGCGCATCGCGAGTAAACAGTCGAAGCGTCGTTGCCACTTGATCGTTACGACTGCGTCCGGTGTGCAGGCGTGCGCCCACGGGCCCGAGAATCTCCGTAACACGACGCTCAATGGCCATGTGGATGTCTTCATCGTGCGGCGCGCGAATGAAAGCGTCAGCGGCAAATTCATCCGCCACTTGTTCCAAGGTGCGAATGAGCGCATCAGCCTCGTCGGGCGTCACGAGGCCCGCCGTGGCGAGCCCCGTGACGTGACCGATGGAGCCAATGATGTCGTGGCGCCACAGCACCGCATCGAAGCTGAAGCTTTCTGACAAGTTCCACAGCGTCGCATCCATCGCCGTGGAGAAGCGCCCACTCCACAAGGTCACGAGCGCGCCGTGCCGTTCTTCGCACCCTGACGGTGCGCCCACGTGGAAATGCCCAGTCCCCAGATGCGAACGAAACCTTCGGAGTCTTGGTGACGGAAAGTGTCGGCCGCGTCGTAGGTGGCGAGGCCGTAGTCGTACAGCGCCGTGGCGCTACGACGACCCACGACGCGCAGCACGCCCGGAGCTTCCGCGCGCACGCGCACATCACCGGTGACGTGGCGCTGCGTCTCAATGAAGAACGCGTCGAGCGCTTCCTTCAGGGGCGAGAACCACATGCCGTCGTAGATCAACTCTGCCCAGCGAGTTTCGAGGCGAGCCTTCTCGTGGTGCACGTCGCGCTCGAGGCAGAGGTCCTCGAGGTCGCTGTGCGCGTTGATGATGGCGAGCGCCCCGGGGCACTCGTACACCTCACGGCTCTTGATTCCGACGCGACGATTCTCCACCATGTCGAGACGTCCGAACCCGGTCGGTCCAATGCGCTGATTGAGCTCCGCAATGAGCGCGGCGAGGCTGAGGCGCTGGCCGTCGACCGCGACGGGCAAGCCCTGTTCGAAGCTGATGGTCAACTCGACGGGCGCTGTGGCGGACACCTTGGTCAAGGTGTAGGGCTCTTCTGGTGGCGCGGCCCACGGATCTTCGATGTCGCCACACTCAATGGCGCGGCCCCAGAGGTTTTCGTCAATCGAATAAATCTTGGTCTTGCTCGCGGCAATGGGAATGCCGTGCTTCTCGGCGTACTCCACGGAGTCCTCGCGCGTCATGCCCCACACTCGCACCGGCGCCAATACCTCGAGGTCCGGCGCCAAGGCGTGTGTACCCACTTCGAAGCGAACTTGGTCGTTACCCTTGCCGGTGCAGCCGTGAGCCACGGCGTCAGCGCCAAAAGCGCGTGCCTGCGCCACGAGGTGTCGAACGATCACCGGGCGAGACAGGGCCGAGACCAAGGGGTACTTGCCTTCATACTTGGCGTTTGCCCAAATGGCGTAGTTGCAGAATTCCTCCGCCATCTCGTCACGCGCATCGATGATGACGCAGTCGATCGCGCCGGCGGCGGCCGCACGGGACTTCAAGACATCCGGCTCGAGCATGTCGCTCTGCCCCACATTGAGAGCCACACAGATGACCTCGACGCCCCACTGCTCGCGCATCCAATGCACGGCGACGGAGGTGTCGAGACCACCCGAATATGCCAAAACCAATTTCTTTGCCATGATGGCCTCCTATCTCGCCGGCAGGTCTGCGACCAACCGGAGTTCTGCTGTCAACTGCGTGCCACCAACCTCTTCGGTGGCGATAATCAAAATCGTGTCGTCGCCGGCGACGGTGCCCAGCACCCCGGGAAGCGCCGACCGGTCAAGAGCAGACGCGACGACGTGTGCGCAACCGGGAGGTGTGCGAATCACGATCAAATTTCCTGAATGTTCAATCGAGATTGCCCACTCCCCCATCATTCGACGAAGGTGATCGGTCGGTGCGGGTGCCACCGCGTTCGACTCGGGGATGGAGAGCCGACGACTGCCATTTCGGTCGCGAATCTTGACGGCGCCGAGGTCTTGCAAGTCACGCGCCACCGTCGCTTGCGTGGCGTGCACCCCTTCGGCCTTCAACTTCTCGACGACTTGAGCGGCGGTCGAAATGACGTCACGCTCCAGGATTTCACTGATGCGATGCTGGCGTTGGACTTTGGTCATGATCGACCCTCCTCAATTAGGCGTAGTGCTCCTCGAATGGCGTGGCGTCGAAACGCCACCTGACGCCAAATCAGAGAGCGGGAACTGTCAAGAACGTCATCGGTAATTTCTTCGCCGCGGTGCGCGGGCAGGCAATGCAGCACCACCGCGACATCGGGCGCGGCCGCAAGGAGCGACCCGTCAAGGCGCCACGGCGCCAGATCGATGAGTCGTTGCTCACGCTGCGCTTCGTCGCCCATGGAGATGAAGGCATCGCAATAAATCGCACCCGTGCCGGCCACGGCCTCGTAGGGGTCGCTGATGAGCTCGAGGGTCCCGCCGTTGCGCGAGGCAGCCGCAATCTTCTCAGCTGTCTCCGCATCAAGGTCGTAGCCCAGTGGCGAGGACAGGCGAACATGCACTCCGAGTCGAATAAGGGCGGCGGCCAGCGAGCGCGAGACATTCGCGGCATCACCGATATACGTCACCGTGGTACCTGCGAGTTGGGCCAGCCCACCCGCGTGTTCGGCCAAAGTCAAGACATCAGCGATGGCTTGTGTCGGATGAGATCGATTCGAGAGCAGATTGATGTAACCGAGCTGCGGACCCGTCGCGTCGGCGGCCTCCGCGAAGACCTCGTGACGGCGAACGCGCCACGCCGTCAGCGAGAAGTTTTGCGCCAGCGTGCGCGCAACATCCGCGGCGCTTTCCCGCTCGCCCAGTCCCACCTCAGAGCCCTGGAAGGTCACGGCATAACCACCGAGATCGGCTATCGCCACTTCGCAGGCAG
>CAISIU010000025.1 GCA_903885505.1 uncultured Actinomycetes bacterium
ATGGGAATGAAAATCATTTTCACAAATCGAGTTCTAGGGTGGTGCCGTGAACGACCTGCTCGAGCGCTGCGACTTCCCGGCCGCCGGCACCGCCGTGGACCTCGCCGTCTCGGGGGGATCGGACTCGGTGGGCTTGCTCTTTCTCGCTCGGGCCGCAAATCTCGTCATCACGGTGCACCACGTCAATCACCATTTGCGTGACGAGGCTGATGGCGACGCGCAGTTTGTCGTGGAACTTGCCACCCGCCTCGGGTACCCCGTCATCGTGCACGACGTCGAGGTGGACGGATCACACAATCTCGAAGCCCACGCTCGCGACGCTCGCTACCAAGCTTTGCCACCGCACTGTCTCACCGGGCACACCATGGATGACGTGGCCGAGACCGTGTTGATGCGTCTCATGCGCGGCACGGGTATTGACGGCGTGGGCCCCCTCTTTTCACGCACCGATCGTCCCCTGCTACATCTACGACGCGACGAGATTCGTGACCACCTCCGGGCGCTCGGCGAAACCTGGCGTGAGGACGCCAGTAATGAGAATCGCGAGATCACTCGCAACGCGGTGCGCCTCGATCTCTTGCCGCTGATGAATGAGATCGCCCGACGTGACGTCACGCCCCTGTTGGCCCGATTCGCGGAGACCGCCGCCGAGGAAAGTCGCTGGATGAATCAGGCCGCTCGCGCCGATGATCACTATCGCCTCGAGGGCATCAGTTGTCACAGTTTGCAGCGCTGGGCGCCACCGCGCCTGCAGCGTTGGCTACGCCGACAGCTTGCCCTCGATGGCTACCCGCCATCACGCGCGGAGGTCGAGCGAGCCATGTCCGTCATTCGTGGCGAGGTCACCGCGTGCGAATTATCCGGTGGCCGCCGTCTCTCGCGTCGCAAACAACACCTGGCTCTCACCACCGCAGACGGAACTACGCTCGCGTCGTGACTGAGTCAACTGTCTCTGCCTGGGCCGGACCCGTTCTCGGCGACATCGTCGTCAGCGAGGCCACCATCGCCCAGCGTGTCGCGGAAATGGGTGCGGAGATCGCCGCGCACTACGCCGGCCGCACCCCCCTGCTGATTGGTGTCCTCAAGGGTGCCGTGGTCTTCATGAGTGACCTGGCCCGTGCCATTAACGGCCCGCTCGAGATGGACTTCATGGCGGTCTCCTCCTACGGGCAGGCCACCTCCACCAGCGGCATCGTGCGCATCATCAAGGACCTCGACACCGACATTGCCGGCCGCGACGTGATCATCGTCGAGGACATCATCGACTCGGGTCTCACCCTTCGTTATCTCTACGACTACCTCTTGTCGCGCCACCCCGCGTCGCTCGAAATCTGCGCCATGGTCCACAAGATTGGTATTCAGCGCGCGGAGATTCCGGCGCGCTGGATCGGCGTCTCGGTGGAGCCCGCCTTCCTCGTCGGTTACGGCCTCGACGTTGCCGGCCGTTTCCGCCAACTACCCAACATCCACGTCGTGAACGAGGAGCACCTGTGATTGATCGTGACCGCATTGCCGCTGCCGTGAGCGAACTGCTCGCCGCCATTGGCGAAGATCCCCAGCGCGACGGTCTGCTCGACACGCCGCGTCGCGTGGCCGACATGTACGTCGAACTTTTCGAGGGCATTGAGAGCGACCCGGGCGAGCACCTGCGCACCACCTTCGAAGCCGGCCACGACGAAATGGTGATGGTGCGCGATATTCCCTTCACCACGCTGTGCGAACACCACCTGGTGCCCTTTCGCGGCGTGGCGCACGTGGCCTACCTTCCGGGCGTCGACGGACGCATCACTGGTCTCTCGAAGTTGGCCCGCCTCGTCGAGGGATTCGCGCGTCGCCTGCAGGTCCAGGAGCGACTGACGACGCAGATCGTGGACGCCCTCGAGCGCGAGCTTGCCCCGCGGGGATCCATTGTGGTCGTCGAAGCCGAGCACTTCTGCATGTCGATGCGCGGCGTGAAGAAGGAAGGCACCACCACGGTGACCTCCGCGGTGCGCGGCATCTTTCGCAGCGACGCGGCCAGTCGCGCCGAAGCGCTGGCCTTCATTCACGCGCGGCCGAGGTAAGTCATGGCGTTAGTCATGGGCATCATCAACGTGACGCCCGACTCCTTCTACGCCGATTCGCGCGCGGCCACGACCGCCGATGCCATCGCGCGCGGCCGAGAGTTCTTTGAGCTCGGTGCCGACATCGTCGACGTCGGTGGCGAATCATCACGCCCCGGCGCCGTCCCGGTCTCTCTCGAGGAAGAACTGATTCGCGTCATTGACGTCATTACCGAGCTCGCCCCGCATGGCCGCGTGTCCATTGACACCACGAAGCCTGAAGTGGCGCGCGCGGCTGTCGCGGCCGGAGCGACCTTGATCAATGACGTGGGTGGCGAACTGGCGGGTGTCGCCGCCGAACTCGAAGTGGGCTACGTCCTCATGCACCGCCAAGGTGACAGCGCCACCATGCAGGC
>CAISIU010000026.1 GCA_903885505.1 uncultured Actinomycetes bacterium
CGCAGCGCGAGCTTCTCGTCGGTGGCTTCCGCGGCAATGAGCTCGGCGACCTTGGCGATAGCGGCCTCGGTCGGGGTAATGGGAGCGGCGTTCGGGTTGGTCAAGGTCACCGGTGACGTGGTCATTGTTCCTCCTCGGATATGGATGCCATCGTAGCGACCGGCGGGGGAAAACTCAACGCCACTAGGTTGCCGCCATGAGCGAGTTGGCCGACCTTCTCTATCGGCGCCTGCGAAACGTGCGCGACCCCGAACTGCACGTCGCGGTGACCGACCTGCAGATGATTGGCGAGATCGTCGTCGAGAACGCCCACGCGGTCATTCCCGTGGCCCTCACCACCGCGGCCTGCCCCCTGCGCAGCCAGATCGAGGCCGAAGTGCGGGCCGTGGCCGAGGCCACCGAAGGAATTAGCTCCGTCGAGATTGTCGTCAGCACCATGAGCGACGAGGCCAAGCGCGAGTTGCTGCGCGTGGCCCGGGCCGCGGGTAAGTCCGACGCCGCCCCCGGCGCGCTGGCCACCATTCCCCTGCTCGCCGTCATGAGTGGCAAGGGCGGGGTGGGCAAGTCCACCGTGACCACCGCCCTCGCGCTGGCCCTCGCGCGCCGCGGCCTCATCGTCGGCGTCCTCGACGCTGACATCTGGGGCTTTTCGCTGACTGACCTCCTCGATCTCAGCGGTGAGATTGAGGTGAGCGGCGGCAAGATGTTGCCGGTGACGAAGGCTGTCGGCAGCGGGGCCATCAAACTTCTCTCCATGGGCCACCTCGCCGACAGCGCTCGCGCGCTGTCGTGGCGCGGCCTCATGGTGCAAAAGGCCGTGGCGCAATTTCTCGATGACGCCGACTGGTCACAGTGCGACCTTCTCCTCATTGATACTCCGCCGGGCACCGGCGACATCGTTATGACCCTGGCGCGTCGCCTCCCGCAGCTCGAGGCCCTGCTCGTCACGTCTCCCGATTCGCGAGCCGCCACGGTCGCCCAGCGCGCCGCGGACTTTGCCCACGGCCACGGCATCTCACTACGCGGAGTGATCGAGAACCAGGTCGCGGTGCACTGTCAGTGCGGCGAGGTCCACGAAATCTTCGGCCACGGCGGTGGCGAGTTAGTCGCCACCGCGGCCGGTGTCGACGTCATCGCTCGTCTGCCCTGGGTGAGCCCCGGTCAGGACTTGTTACTCGATGAACTGGCCGAATTCCTGTGGTCGCAGACGGGCTCGCCGGCGGTGGGCTGCGCCACCAAATTGCTGGCGGCCCTCGAAGTGGCGGCCGAGTCCGCCGACTAGGGAATCAGGCGACGGGCTGGGTAGAATTCGGGCGTGGAAATCACGGTCCCCCGCACGCTTTCCATTGATCGCCGCGTTCTGACGCGAGTGACGTTGGCGCTCATCTGCGCGGTCAACCTCTGGGCGACCAGGGCCAGCTTGCGCGACGTTCCGCCCTTTAATGACGAAGTCATGCACAGCCAGATGGTGCGCTTCGCCACCAACTCCCTGCTGCACTTTCACTGGCCCTTTACCCAGTGGTACCCCTACCTCAATGCCGGTGGACCCCAATTCCTCCACTACCAAGGCCTGGGTGCCACCTTCACCGGCCTGCTCGGCGTCTTCGTCGGATCATCGTGGGCCTTTCGCCTCTCCCTGTGGTTGCTCGTTGGCCTGTGGCCACTCGCGATCTATCTCGCGTCGCGCGTCTTTCAGTTGCCGGTCTCGGCCGGTCTGCTGGCGGCGGCCCTGGCTCCCAGCCTCTCTAGCGTCCCGCAGATTGGCTACGAGCCCCACGCCTACCTGTGGCTGGGATACGGCGTCTGGGCCCAATTGTGGGCTTCCTGGGCCCTTCCCTTCGCCTGGGCGTGGAGTTGGCGCGCTCTTCGTGAACCTCGGCACTTGTGGAAGGCCGCTCTCGCGATTTCACTGACCTGCGGCCTGCACTACGAGACGGGCTACGCCGCGTTCCTCGGCTTGGCCGTGATCACCGTCGCGTCGTGGCAACACTTTCGCCAGCGCCTGAAGAACGCGGCCATCTTGATTGTCGGTAGCGCGCTCGCCACGGCATGGATCTTGGTGCCCCTGCTCACCCTCGCCCCCTGGGCGGCGATCAACTCGGGTCAAAACACCACCGACTGGGCCCTCGGCTACGGCGCGCGCACCAACCTGAAGTGGCTGGTGACGGGCAACTACTTCGACCACCTTCGCCTGCCGGTGATTTCCCTGCTGCTCGCGGTGGCGGTCATCGCCGCCCTCTGGGGCTGGCGACGCTTCCCCACGCAGCGCGCCCTGTTAGTGCTGGGCGCGGTCATCTTCCTCATCTCCTTCGGCCCCACCACCTGGCACGGCTTTATCGCGCTGGTCCCTGGCCATCACGACATCTTCTTTCGTCGCTTCCTCGGACCGGTGCAGCTCGCCGGCCTCTTCGTGGCGGGCTGCGCACCGGCCATGGTGCTCGAGCTACTCGCGAACCGCGGACCACGCATCGAGCGAGCACGCCAGGTGGTCGCACCACTGGCCGTTGTCCTCTCGCTCGTGATCATGGTGGTGAGCTTCGCCTCCACCTCCACCTACTACCAAAAGAATGCGCGGTCGGTCAATCACCAGCTCGCCATGCAGGCTCACGATGAGCCCAGTCTGACGCCGATAATCCAGTATCTGCAGGCCAACCCCAACGCTCGCGTCTACGTCGGCAACCAGACCAATTGGGGACACCGCTTGAACTTTGGCGTGGGTCCGATGTATATGTACCTCGCGGACGCGGACATTACCCAGACCTCGACGCAGGCGTGGTCGGCGTCGCTGCTCGAAGTCCCCCAAGAGATGTTTGATCCGACCAACCTCAGCGACTACCAAATTTTTGACGTGCAGTTCATCATCACCCCGCCCGACGTGACGCCCGACGTCGACGCCACTCGCGTCTTGACCAGTGGCAAGTACGTGCTCTGGCGAGTGGCGAATGTCGGTCCGCTCAGCATCTTGTCGGACACGGGCAGCTTGTCGCAGAACAAGGGCACCATCGTGAAGCGAGCCAACGAAACCCTGCGCACGCACTACTTCGAACAACACGCCGGCTTCGTGGTCAATTACCCGGGCGACAGCCCCGTCGCGAACTACCCCAGCGTGCCGACGGCCGAGGTCGGCCACGTTGCGCAGGCGACGGTTGACCTGACCACGGGATACGCCCAAGCCATCGTCACGATGAATCAACCGGGCGCCCTCGTGCTCTCGACGTCATTTGATCCGGGTTGGCGCGTCAACGTCGATGGGGCCACCGCGGCTACCGAGATGATTGCGCCCGCCCTCGTCGCGGTGCACCTCGAGCCCGGCGTTCACCAAGTGACCTTCGCCTATCGCGGATACCAGTGGTATTTGCCACTCATCATCATCTCGAGCGGCGCGGTCATTGGCCTGTGGTGGTTCTACGCCCGACGCGAGAAGCGCCGCGGGTAATTACGTCAGCGGAATATTGCTCGGGACCTGCGCGGCAACGGCGGGCTTGAGTGAAATCGCCAACTTGATGCGACGAAGACCTTCGTGGTGATCACCCTTGCGATAGATCATGACGCCCGAGTTGAGCAGCGAGCCGACATTGTGAGGGTTCAGGCGCAGAACGTGGTTATAGGCATCGAGCGACGCGGCCGAGTGGCCCTCGGACTGGTTAGCGAGCGCCAGGTTGAACCACGCCATCTGAAAACCGGGGGCCAGTGACGTGGCCTGTTGGAAGTCGCTGATCGCGTCGGGGAAGCGGTTGAGGCGCACCAAAGTTGAGCCACGGTTGTAATACGCAATGGACTTCTGGTTGGGCGTCGCCGCGGCCGCAATTTCCTGCGTGAAGAGTTGCTCGCACAGCTGGTAGTCCTTGGCCTGAAAGGCCGCGATGCCCTCTTGCGCCAAGGTCTTGGCGGTGGCGGCGTTGGTCGACGACGACGAGGTCGCGCGCTCGTAGAAGATCACGCCACCCACGATGATCAAGAGGGTCACGAGCGCGATGATGGCGCTGCGTCGGTTCAGGGGGATGCGAATACTGGTCGCGGAAGTGCCGTCGGTCATAGGTAAAACCTACTAGTCGAGGATGTAGACGAGGCGCTGCTGCGGGCCGCTATTGCCAAGGCCGGAGAGGCGGTCGAAACTGATGCGCAGATTCGCGGCCCTCAGCAACTTCGCCAAGTACGACTGCACCGCTTGCGTGCGCTGCGCGCTGAGCCAGATGTTGTAGTTCCACTGACCCTGGTTGCTGGCGTAGCCGACCAATTCGAGGCGCGAGAGGTGACCCACAGCGATGTTGTGCGTGATGCGCTTCAGTGTCTGGATGCACGCGGCGTTGAGATCCCACTTGTCGAAGGCGAAGGTGCACAGACCCAGCGGCAAGACCTGCACGCTCACCGTGGTGTTAACGGCGGGACCCGTGAGCTGGCCCGTGGGCGACGCGGTGACCTTGATGCGGCAAACACCCGGACGGTCAAAGTACAGCTGGCCATTGCGGTCGACGCGGCAGACGCCCGGGGTCAGCGGGGCGTAGTGCAGACCGCCGGGGCTGTTCGTCAGGCGCGGGATGTGACGTGAGTTCGGCGGCAGCGTGCCACCCGTTGAGCCCGGAATGGTCAAGGTCACACCACAGGCGCCACGCGTCGTCGTGGTCGGTGTGCCGGTCTGCGTTGACTGGGTCGTGCTGTATGACGTGCTCGTCGAGACGGTGGTCGAGGTGGTCACGGTGGTCGAGGTGGTCGTCGGCGTGCCCGCGAGAGTGGTCAGGGCCGTCGTGGTCGGCGTGCCGAAGGTGGTGGTGGTCGGCGTACCTGGCGTGGTCGTCAACGTCGTGGTGGTGGGCGTACCCGGAGTCGTCACGACGCTGGTCGAGATCACCGCGGCAATGGTGGTGTAGCTCGTCGTGGTGGGCTTGCCGAAGTTCGTAGTGGTCGGCGTGCCGGCAATGGTCACGTAGTTAGTGGTGGTCGGCTTCCCGTACGTCGTCGTGAACGACGTGGTGGTCGGCTTTCCGTAGCTCGTCGAGTAGCTCGTCGTGGTGGGCTTGCCGTAGAAGGTCACGTAGGCCGTCGTGGTGGGGCTACCGACGTTCGTCGTGGTGGGCTTGCCGTTGACGGTGTAGTAGTTCGTCGTCGTGGGCTGGCCGTAAGTGGTCGAGTAGCTCGTCGTGGTGGGCTTGCCGAAGTTCGTGGTGTAGAAGGTCTGAGCCGGGCTGCCGGGGTTTGTAGTGGTCGGCGTGCCGGCAATGGTCACGTAGTTAGTAGTGGTGGGCTTCCCGTACGTCGTCGTGAACGACGTGGTGGTCGGCTTGCCGTAGCTCGTCGAGTAGCTCGTCGTGGTGGGCTTGCCGTAGAAGGTCACGTAGGCCGTCGTGGTGGGGCTACCGGGGTTCGTGGTAGTCGGCGATCCGTTGACGGTGTAGTAGTTCGTCGTGGTCGGCTGGCCGTAAGTGGTCGAGTAGCTCGTCGTGGTGGGCTTGCCGAAGTTCGTGGTGTAGAAGGTCTGAGCCGGGCTGCCGGGGTTTGTGGTGGTGGGCGATCCGCTGACGGTGTAGTAGTAGGTCGTCGTCGGCGAGCCGTAGGTGGTCGAGTAGTTCGTGGTGTTCGGCTGGCCGAAAGTAGTCGCACGCGTCGTCGTGGTCGGCTTGCCGTAGAAGGTCACGTAGTTCGTGGTCGTCGGTGTACCGACGTTGGTCGTGGTGGGCTTGCCGTTAACGGTGTAGTAGTGGGTCGTGGTCGGCTGGCCGTAAGTGGTCGAGTAGTTCGTCGTGGTCGGCGTGCCGTAGCTCGTGTAATAGGAGGTCTGGGCCGGGCTGCCGGGGTTCGTGGTGGTGGGCGATCCGCTGACCGTGTAGTAGTAGGTCTTCGTCGGCGAACCGTAGCTGGTGTGAGCCGTCGTGGTGGTGGGCGTGCCGTAGTTCGTCGAACGCGACGTAGTCGTCGGCGTGCCACCAAAAGTCACGTAGTACGTGGTCGTCGGCGTGCCGTAGTTCGTCGTGGTCGGCGAACCGTTCATCGTGTAGTAGTAGGTCGTGGTCGGCGTGCCGTAGTTGGTGTAGGTCGGAGTGCCCGGGTACACGAAGGTCGTAATCGGTGACGTCGTGGTCGTGGTGTACCAGGTGTAGGTCGGGCTGCCGTAGTTCGTCACGTACGAAGTCGTCGTCGGGGTGCCCACCGTCGTGGTGTTGGGCGTTCCGTAGGTGGTGTGACGCGAGGTGATGGTCGGTGTGCCGTAGTTAGTCGAGAGCGTCGTCGTCGTGGGCTTGCCGTAGTTGGTGGTGTTGGGCGTGCCGTAGTTGGTGTGCGCGAAGGTCGTCGTCGGCGAGCCGTAGTTCGTCGAGGAGTTCGTCGTCGTGGGTGTGCCGTAGTTGGTGGTGGTGGGCCAGCCGTACGAGGTTGAGTAGCTAGTTGACGTCGAGTAGCTGGTCGTGGTGGTCGCGGGACGGTGAAGTCCGCCACCGTGACGCGTCACGATCTTTCGCACCGTCACCGTGGTCGACGTCGTCGTGGGCGAGCCATAGTTGGTGCTGTTGGGCGAACCGTAGTTGGTGTAGCGCGAGGTGGTGGTCGGCGAACCGTAGTTCGTCGAGAAAGTGGTCGTGGTCGGAGTACCGAAGTTGGTGGTGTTCGGCGTGCCGTAGCTGGTGTAACGAGACGTCGTGGTCGGGCTGCCCCAGGTGGTGGAGAGGCTCGTCGTGGTGGGC
>CAISIU010000027.1 GCA_903885505.1 uncultured Actinomycetes bacterium
ATACCGGTGCCCACCGCCGAACGTCCGAATCGTTGGCGAATGTCATCGAGGGCGGAGCGCAGTGCCCCGCGGCGTCGTTGTTCTTCTTCGGCCATGGCCATGACGCCCTCGGCTGCGAAGTCAAAGGACATCTGCCCCTCGCCCGTGGCGTCACGCAGCTGCGAGGCGGTCACGCCCGCCAGTCGCACCGCCGGACCTTCAGGAACCGACTGCAGCAAGTCCACCGCCAGCGCCGCAATCGCCACTTCATCGTCAAGCGCAATCCCGACCGTCCGCGATCGACTCAGCGACTTCCCGTCATCGAACCGCACCTTGATGGTGATGGTTCCCGCGGCGACGTCGGCTCCGCGCAGGGCTCGTGCGACCACCGCGGCGTGGCGCTGCAGGTGGCGCGACAACTCCTCACGCGACGCCACCGACACGGCGAAGGTCTCTTCATGCCCGACCGACTTTGTCGCACGATCATTTTCGACGGGCCGCGGGTCGTCACCCCGGGCAAAAGAGCTCAGCAGTCGAGCCTGTGCCACTCCGAGGTGGCTCGCCAAAATCTTTTCGTCCATACGGGCCACGTGATGAATATGGGTAATGCCAATGGTGGCCAATTTGGCCTCCGTCGCGGGCCCGACCCCCCACAAGGCGCGCACCGGCAAGGTCGCGAGCCAGCGCCTCTCCATCTCGTCGTCCACCCGCACCACTCCCGCGGCCGGCACCAGGCGCCCCTGGTCAATCTTGGGCTTGGCGTCTCGACTGGCCAGCTTCGCGAACAACTTGTTGCGTGCCACTCCGACGCCACATTCGAGTTGCATCTCGTCACGGACGCGCTGACGGATGCGCTGGGCCACGACCACCGGATCTGGACTCACTCGCCACACGGAACTCAGATCGCAAAACACTTCGTCGAGTCCCAAAGACTCCACGATGGGGGTCTCATCAAAAACGATGGCGTGAAAATCGGCAGAGACTTCTTCGTAGCGGTCGAAGTGACCGGGAATGATGATGAGGTCCGGGCAGAGTCGTTTGGCCAGCACGGTGGGAGTCGCCGACTTCACCCCGAATCGTCGAGCTTCGTAGCTCGCCGACGCCACCACGCCGCGGTCACTGTCACCGCCAACGACGACGGGCTTGCCGTGAAGTGCCGGGTTGTCCAAAATTTCGACCGACGCGAAAAAGGCGTCCAAGTCAATGTGAAGAATGGGCCGGGGCGCCTCAGCCGAAGAGTCGAAGTTCACGGAAAGCCTCGCCCGCCGCCACAGACACCAGACGGCCCGTTTCTGCGGCGCGATCTTCAACCACATCTCGCACGTCAAGGTGGTCACCGCTGATTTGCGAGGTATGGGCCAACACGGCCTTGCACTTGGCATCGAGGGCGTCAACAATGTTCACGACGACGTCAGCCTCATGGGTCCCCGAGAGCAGCACCGTGCCCACCTCGTGGGGTTCACCCGCATCGGGAAAGTACAGGGGCATGGCGGCCGCAGGTGCCACGGCGTCGAGGACCGCCCAGCCCGTCTCGCGGTGATCGCGGTGATTGACGTAGACCGAACCAAAGAAGGTGGCCGTCGGGTCTGGACCCAGCACCACGTCGGGACGAATACGGCGCACCAAGGCCACGATGTCGCGTCGTAGTGCGTCGTCGTTGAGCGCCTCGCCATCGGCGCGCCCGAGACTGAGAACTTCGGCCACGCCCAGCTGCGAGGCCGCCACTCTTAATTCGTGATGGCGAACTTCGGCTAGCTCGCGCGAATCGCGTTGAGGGTCACGCGTACCCTTGGCGCCGTCGCACACGGTCACGAGCACGACGTGCGCGCCTCGAGCCGCCCACGTGGCCAGCGTCCCTCCGCAGGCGATGTCAGCATCGTCGGGATGGGCATACAGCGCGAGAACGCGCGTGGGAACGTCAGTAAAAAGTCGCACTAGTTGGAGACTAACTTCGACTTCGGCGCCGTGGACTTCACCAACTCCCGCAATTCGGCGGCGAAATCGGCGGCATTGTCAAAGCCCTTGTAAACCGAGGCGAAGCGAATAAACGCGACGTCGTCAACCTGGCGAAGCTGGTCGAGAACGACGAGACCAACTTCTTCGCTGGTCACGTCGCGACCAAATTCACGCACGGCTTCGTCAACGGCCAAAGCAATGGCAGCCACGGCAGCATCGTCAATAGGCCGGTTTTTAAGAGCGGAGCGAAGTCCTTGCACAATCTTCTCGCGGTCAAAAGGCTCCCGGTCGCCCGATCGCTTCACGACAGCCAGGCTGACTTCCTCAATGCGTTCAAAGGTGGTGTAGCGCTGGCCGCAGGCGGCGCACTCGCGACGACGGCGGATTGCCCCGCCATCGTCCGCGAGCCGCGAATCGACGACTTTGTCGTCATCAACGGCGCAAAAGGGGCACTTCACATAAGAAGACTACCCCCAATTCCCCAAAATTTAGGGGATTTGCACTCGTTCTCCCGGCACGACGGTGGACGTGCCGAGCTCCGCCACAAGCGCGCGATACTCACCCGCGGGGTCCGCGGGGTTGGCCTGCGCCGCAATGTCGTGGAGATCCATGCCGGCGGTCACGGTGACCACCGACGGCGTGTCAGTCACGCTGATGCCCGACAGGTCGGCACCGGCGCCCTGGGGACCGACTTGCAGCGGTCCACCGACGAACAGGAAGAAGCCGAGAACCATCACGGTCGCCACGACCAAGGTGCGACGACGACGACGCATCATGCGTTCACGGGCGACACGGCGCAGTTCCACGCGCAGTGCCACGTTGCGCACCGGCTGGGGAGTCTCGATGACTCGAAGCTGGGGGCGAGCCACCACGGGCTCATTCCACTCTGGGTTCCACTCAATAATCGCCATACCGACACTCCTGTGCTTACGAACAGATGTTCGCACCTTAATACGAACATCTGTTCGTGTCAACTGCTACCTCGACAGCCTGCTCGCCGCCTGTGACAGCGTGATGCCGTGATGCCACAAATGTCGACCGACTCGGCCCAAATCGGCAGGATTATTTGACTTTTCGCCATTTTTGAGAGCGTGCAGCGCCCCCTCGAGGCTGGGACGGACCACGACTCGATGACGGCGAACGAAATCGGCACATTCGTGCGCCAGCGGCGAGGAGGGGTGATCAGCCGAATCGGTGACCTGGCCGTCGGACACCCAGATGAAGGGGTCCCCCGCTCGCCGTCGGGTGGCGGCGAAGGCCAGCGCGGGTCCGTCAACGCCATTTCCCACATTCCCCGACGGGATATGAGCGCATCGCCCCCGTGAGTCCGCAATGATCCACGCATTGGGCACGCCGGTGAGGTCGCCCGGGCGGTGCGAATAGCCAATGATGGTCAGGGCCGGCGCAATGGCGAGGAAGTGGTCAATCGATTCTTGGGGAAGATCCATCGAACCCGACTGGTCAATGAGAACGACTCCCCCGCGAGACCGGCGCCACTCACCAAAAATTCGCCGTTGGGGATCAACTAGCAATGCGGCCGGATAGCGCACGACGCGTCCCGACGAGTTCTTCGCCACGCGACGAGCGCCCATTCGCGCCGCACGGGGCGTGTAGGTGAGGTCGGTCGCGAGGACAAGTGGCGCGAACGTGCCCGAGGCGGCCCGACGAGAACCGGGGTGCATGGAGCGTCGCAAGCGACGCAAATCGTCCCGATTATTCGCCGCCGCCGCGCCCGCGAGGCGAGTGGCCATCCGCGCCAGAGGGATGGTTACCGAGACGTACCCCCGAGGGGCATCGTGCAGTTCGTCTCGCTCGACCGACGCCAATTCGTCGGCGGGCACCTGTCGCAGAAAGGCGGACAGTTCGGCGCCGATGGCTTTCAGTGACGCGGCCGCGTCCTTATCCACTCGCCGAATGGCGCGGACGTAGTCCTTCTCCGCACCGGTGCGGTGAACGGCGAAATAAAAGAACACCATTTCGTCCCACTGATGCGACTGGGCCAATTGCTCTCCGGACGCTGCCTCGCTGCCATCTCGCAGCAGCTCGACCTCAAAGCCCAGCCGGCCGAGATAATCGTTCACCCGTAATTCCTCGGCGCATTGAAGGGCGCGCGGAGGAATGTCTGGCCAGCGAGAATCTGACAACGCGTCCGGTGACAAACGCACGTGGGCGAGTTCGTGAGCCCGAACGATGCGGTCGTGACGATTCGGCCCGAGGGGCACCCGCAGTCGCCGCTGGGCAAAATCACAGTGCGCGTCACCGCGGCGGTTTGACCCACCCTCGATCTCCCAGAGCGGTTCTCGCATCGACCCTTCGCGTATCGACCCCGCTATTTCCGGATAAATCACGACGCCCTCATTTCCGCGCTGCCAATGGCCAGCGCATCAAGGAAGTCATTCGCCTTGTCCCCAAAGATGATGCGTGCCGATTCCACGTCGCCACAGTGACGAGCCAAGTCATCAAAGGCCCGCAGCGTGCGCAGGCTGATGCGGCGACTCGCCGGGCTTCGACCCGCCCCCATGGCCACTTGCGCCAAGTCGCCACGCAGGCGACTCACCGCCGCGGGTGCGGGGGCGTCAATAGCCACGGCGATCGGAAAGCGGTCTCGCAAGGCCGCGGGGAGC
>CAISIU010000028.1 GCA_903885505.1 uncultured Actinomycetes bacterium
CGGCTAGTGACTTGTACCGTTTATGGTACCACTACCGCCGATAGAGAAACAAGGGGTCAATGAAGTTCATCCCCCTTAACGGTCGCCCGCCAAGGGGGATGTTCTCCTAAATCTGGCGACGACGAAGGAAGGTGGCGAGTGCTCCGGCGAGAGCGACCAGCGCTGCCGCGCCGCCGACCAACCAGATCATCGAAGACGACGAGTGACCGGCGGGCTGGGCACCAATGGCGTGCGTCGTTCCCCCATTGGCTGAGCGCGGCTCGGGTGCCCCGGCGGCGTAGGCAATGGGTTCCGGAGTTCCCACCGTGGTGGTCACGCCACCAGACTCCTTGTCGTAATACATGAGGTGATCAATCACCGTGATGCCCGACACCGTGGGCTGGTTCTCTGATGAGATCACGCACGACGCATAGTCACCCGCAGCATTCGCGAGGACTTCACAGTTGCCGTCGGACGTCGCCACGAGGTAGCTCATGCTGGCCGACACGCCCTCGGGCTCGGTCCAACTAATCGTCCAGGTGGAGTTCTCGGTGTAGTCGACGTGGATAGTGCTCGGGTCCACCGTGATGCCCGTATCCACCACGCCACCACCGGGGCCGCCGCGAGGACCGTCAATAGGAATGTGCGTCATGACGTCAACGGTGGTGAAGGTCTCATCGCCGTAGACGGAGTCGTGTGCGGTGACCTGCACCTGGTAACCGGTGGCGTCCGTGATACCGGTGAAGTCGTAGGTCGAGGTGGAGCCGTCCACCGAGGCCTGCGCCACGATGTTGCCCTGCGCGTCCAGCAAGGTGATGTCGAATCCGGTGGCGGTGGTCGACGAGTCGTTCCAGCTGGCGGTCACGGTGTAGGTGCCATCGGGCTGCGCCAGGCTGCCCGCGTCAACGCCGCCGCCGTAGCGACCATTCGGATCGGCGACCGCCGCCGTCAGCGAGGTCTGACTGAGGTCGCCACCGGCGCCGTGAGCGGTCACCGTCACGTTGTAGTTACCGGGGGCCAGCTGGGGAAACACGTACGTGGACTCACCGGCACCGAGATCAACGGAGGCAACCTGGTTGCCCGCGTTGTCGTTCACGCTCACGGTGAAACCCGTGGTGTCGTTCAGCGAACTAGTCCACTGCACCGCGAGGTTGCCGATGCTGGCCGAGGCGGGCAGCGGGTCCGGCAGGATGTTCACCCACATCGGCGAGCTGGTGTCATCGCCCACGTCAATCGTGGTGGTCGTGGTGTCGCCATTGGCGTCCGTCAGGGTGATCACGTCACCGAGGCCGGTCGGCACATTCAGCAAGGTGACCGAGGTCGCGCTGGCATCGCCAATGGACGTCTCGAGTTGGTAGGAGGTGGCGTCGGCCGACGCGATGGTGACGTCAATGACCGGGGTGTCACCGTTGGTGGTCCAGTTCACGGTCACGTCGTTCATGCCCTGAGCGTCCACGACGTACGACGCGGTGGCCGAGAGCGTGCTGGCGGGGGCCGCCATGGCCATCGAGGCGGGAGCGAGAGAAATAAGACTGGCAATCAGGGCCGTGGACGACCACTTCATTACGTTGCGCATGAGAGACACCTTTCGAGCGTTCGACAGGTTTCTGTCCGCTCCACCCCCCGCCTTACATCCCAATGAGACCTTTTCGCTCCGATTCGTTCAGTCCACCCCAGATTCCGAAGAGTTCCCGATTCGTAATGGCGTAACTCAGGCAGTTCTGGCGCACCGGACACTGGGTCTGACAGATGGATTTGGCCTTATTTTCACGCTCGTGGCGCACCTCGCGCCGCTCGCCCAGCGACGGGGCGTAAAAGAGATTGCTCGCGGGACCACGACAGGCCCCCGATTCCATCCATGATTCGTTCACTACCGCCATGACCCATCCCCCTTGATTGTCCGGCAATCTGACCCTACCTACGGCCCGCCATCGACACAAGGGCGCCCATCAGGGACTTTTGAAAGTTCTC
>CAISIU010000029.1 GCA_903885505.1 uncultured Actinomycetes bacterium
GCCGTACAGGTCGATGTCGTCGGACGCCACGGCCTGCGGGTGAGTACCGGGTGCGGACGTGATCACCTGGGGGTCACCGAGGTGCGGGGCCGCGGCGGCCGCACTGGCGAACTTCGAGGAGAACTCGCCGAAGGAAAGGTGCTGGCTGCGCTGCTCGATGAGGTGGAAAGTGGCCGCGTCCCAGAAGCAGGTGGTGCCACCATTGCCCAGGAGCACTTCGTATCCGTCCGGGAGGTTAAAGAGCGACCGCAGTCCCTCGCGAACATTGCCGACCACGTTGCGCACCGTGCTTTGACGGTGCGAGGTGCCGAGATAGCTCTCGCTCACCGCGACGAGTTGGTCGATTTGATCACGACGAATTTTGGACGGGCCGGAACCAAATCGACCATCGCGGGGGAGTAAGTCAGAGGGAATAACGAGTCGGGGAGTATCGGCCATGTCGGTAGTCTTATCGCAAATCTGAAAGGTTCGAACATGACTGACCGCCTCTCTCGCCTCTTGTTGTCCGTGTCGCCCTCGGCGACTCTGGCGGTGGATTCGAAGGCGAAGGCGCTGAAGGCCGCGGGTCGTCCCGTCATTGGGTTCGGAGCGGGTGAACCGGACTTTCCGACCCCCGCACACATTGTCGAGGCCGCCGCAAAGGCCTGTTACGACGTGGCGAACCACAAGTACACCCCGACGGCTGGCTTACCGGAACTTCGCGAGGCCATTTGCGCCAAGTCGCTTCGCGACTCTGGCCTTGCCATCACGCCCAACCAGGTCCTGGTGACCAACGGTGGCAAGCACGCCGTCGCGACCGCGCTGATGACCGTACTGAACCCCGGCGATGACGTCTTGTTGCCGTCACCTTTTTGGACGACCTATCCCGAAGCGGCCCGATTGGCGGGCGCACGCACCATTGAGGTACCGACGTCGGAGGCCAACGGCTTTCGCGTGACGGTCGCCGACCTCGAGAAGGCCTACACCCCCGCCACCAAGTTGCTGATTTTCGTGTCGCCCTCAAACCCCACCGGAGCGGTCGTGGACCCCGAGGAAGTGGTGGCCATTGGCCGCTGGGCCGCCGAGAAGGGCATCTGGGTCATGGCGGACGAGATCTACGAGCACCTCGTCTACGGCGATGCCCGTCACGTGTCGCTGCCGGTGGTGGCCCCCGAGATCGCGGAGCGCTGGATTGTGGTTAATGGGGTGGCCAAGACCTACGCCATGACCGGCTGGCGCGTGGGCTGGATGGCCGGTCCCGCCGACGTCATGGACCTCGCGGTGACCTATCAGTCGCAAACGACGTCGAACATCTCCAACATTTCCCAGCGTGCCGCCATCGCGGCGCTCAACGGCGGGCTCGATGACGTCGCCGAGATGCGAACGGCCTTTGACCGTCGCCGCCAACTAATGGTGGGTCTTCTCAACGGCATCGACGGCGTGAACTGCGCCGAGCCGCACGGCGCCTTCTACTGCTACCCGAACGTGACGGGCCTTCTCGGTCGACCGCTCGACGGAAAGGTCGCGAACACGAGCGCCGAGCTGGCCGAATTGTTGCTCGACGTGGTGAACGTGGCGTCGGTGCCGGGTGAAGCCTTCGGCACGCCGGGATATCTGCGCTTTAGCTACGCCCTCGGTGACGCGGCCATCAGCGAAGGTATCGGCCGAGTGGCCGAACTCGTCGCTCGTTCGTAATTGTCGTCTCGCCCTAACCTGAGATCAACCAAGGAGTGCCATGTCGCGCGTATTAGTCACTGAAGAAATTGCCGAGGCCGGTCTCGAGCAGTTACGGTCCGCGGGTCACGACGTCGACGTTCGACTCGGGCTGAGTCCCGACGAGCTCGCCAGCGCCCTCGTGGGCGCTCACGCCTTGCTGGTGCGCTCGGCGACCAAAGTCACCGCTGACGCTCTGGCCGCGGCCGACGAGTTGATTGTGGTGGGTCGCGCCGGAGTGGGCCTCGACAATGTGGACGTGGACGCGGCGACGGCCAAGGGAATCTTGGTCGCGAACGCTCCCTTTTCCAACATCGTGTCGGCCGCTGAACACACGGTGGCCCTCATGCTCGCTCTCGCCCGTCACATTCCCCAAGCTCACTCGGCGCTAGTGGCCGGTCGATGGGAGCGTTCGAAGTGGGAAGGCGTCGAAATGCAGGGCAAGACCCTGGGCGTGATCGGCTTCGGCAAGATCGGCAAGCTCGTGGCCGAACGGGCGCGTGCCTTCGGCATGAACATCATTGCCTTTGACCCCGTCCTGACGGCGGAGCAGGCGGCGGCCGAGGGTGCGC
>CAISIU010000030.1 GCA_903885505.1 uncultured Actinomycetes bacterium
GGGCGCTCGGAGCCTGTCCACCGCGCTCGGTACGATGAGGGCACGCCTCTGTAGCTCAACTGGATAGAGCAGATGGTTTCTACCCATCAGGTTGCGGGTTCGACTCCTGCCGGGGGCACTGACGTGGCCAGCACGTGGCGAGGCGGTGTTGTTGTAAAACCGACCCGCCGTGGCGCCATGGTTTAGCGTGACCACCATGATCCGTGTTTCTGTCTATTACCCGACCACCGAGGGCGCGTCGTTTGACCACGACTACTACCGCGACACCCACGTGCCCATGGCGCGCGATGCCTGGGGTCTCGCTGACGCCCTCATCGAAAAGGGCATCAATGGCCCCTACGTGGCGGCCGTGCACGTGACGTTTGATTCCATGGACGCGCTGGGCGAAGCCATGGGCTCGGAAAAGAGCGCCGCGGTGATTGACGACGTCGCCAACTTCACCACCATTTCGCCGATCATGCAGATCAGCGAAATCGTCGAATAAGGCCGGCGACTCGACTCTGTGAGTCGGGAAGGCGGGATTCGAACCCGCGACCCCCTGGTCCCAAACCAGGTGCGCTAACCAAGCTGCGCTACTTCCCGCGAGGTCACAGTCTGCCAGTTATCGACTGTTAGCGTCGCGACGTGACCTATGACTGGTTAATCGACGGTATTGAGGAGATCTGGCGAGAGATTGATCGCGTGGTGCAGCTCGCTGGACCGGAGGGGTACGAGAAGCCCACCGCATGTCCTGGCTGGACCGTGCGCGACATCCTGAGCCACTTACTCGGTTTCGAATTACTGATGCAGGGAATCGCGCCGGCGCCCTATGACGCCAGCGGTGATGGGCACGTGAAAAACCCCATCGGTGAGTTCAACGAGGCCTACGTCGCCGAGCGTCGCTCCCGGCCCGGCGACGAGGTGCGCCGAGAGTTCGTGGAGGTCGGCGCCGCCAGCATTGCGCGACTTCGCCGCATGACGGACGAAGAATGGGAGGCCGTGCGGCCCAGTCCCCTGGGGGACCACACGTCGGTGTTCGTCTTTGAGACGCGACTTCTCGACACCTGGATTCACCTGCACGACATTTACGACGCCCTCGCCATGCCCCTCGAAGATGGGGGAGCGGGTGAAGAGGTCGTTGTGAACCGCTTCGAAGCCGCCCTGCCCTATGTGGTGGGTCGCAAAGCCGCGCTGCCCGAGGGATCACGAGCCCGAGTGACCCTGACCGGTCGCTTGGCTCGCCTGATCGATATCGAGGTGGTGGGCGGCCGTGGTCAGGTCGCCACGACCCCCGGCGAGCCCGACGTAGAGATCATCGTCCCCACCGCACTGTTCTGGCGCCGCGCCGCGGGCCGCATCTCACCGGAGGCATTTTTAACCTCGCGCGATGTTCACCTCGAGGGCGATCTCGCTCTCGCCACGCGAATTGTCGAGAATTTGGCGGTTCTGATTTAGGCCTGACGGCTCGACAACTAGTCTCTTATCCCTATGCAGGCAACCGCGTCGAACGTCGAAAATAACCAGACCACCGTGACCGTGACGGTCTCGGCCGCCGAGATCGAAAAGGCGAGCGAGGCCACTGTCTCGGCCATCGCCCAGCAGATCAACGTCAAGGGCTTCCGCAAGGGCAAGGCTCCGCGCCAGGTGGTCATCAACCACATTGGTGGCCCGGCCGTGCTGCGTGGTGAGACCCTGCGCGAATCGCTGCCCGACTTTTACGCCCGTGCGGTGTCGCAGACCGGCATTGACCCCATCAACCAGCCCACCATTGACATCGTCAGCGGTGAAGACGACGGCGACTTGACCTTCACCGCCGTGGTGGAAGTGCGTCCCGAGGTGCAGATTGCGGGCCACCGCGGTCTGCAGGTGACCCTGCCTTCGCCCTTTGCCAGCGACGACGAAGTCGAAGCTCAAGTCACGCGCCTTCGCGAGACCGACTCTCACCTGGCTGACGTGGACCGTCCCATCGTGAGCGGTGACATCGTCACCATGAACGTGCACGTGGAAGACCCCGCCAACCCCGAGAGCGCGCAGGACGTGCCGGACTTCGCCTACACCGTGGGTTCGGGCGCCTTGGTCGACGGCCTCGACGAACTGATTCTTGGCCTGAAGGCCGGCGAGGACCTCTCGCTCACGGGCCGTGGCCCCGGTGGCGACGACATGAACTGGTCCTTCCACTTGGTGCAGGTGCGCGAGCGCGTGCTGCCGGAACTGACCGACGAGTGGGTCGAAGAGAACACTGAGTACGCCACGGTGCATGCTCTGCGTGATGGCCTCATCGTGCAGCTGACCAGCCGCAAGGTGATCGAAGCGCAGATGAGCCGTCGTGACAACGTCCTCGTGGCCTTGTCGGATCTCGTCGCCGAAGAGTTGGTGCCCGAGTCCCTCGTGGCCCAAGAGCTCGACTCGCGTATCCACGAATTCAGCCACCGCCTCGAGCAGCAGCGTCTCGACGTGGGTACCTTCCTGCAGATCACGGGTCAGACCGAAGAGCAGCTCATCGAGATGTTCCGCCAGGACGCCCTTCGCGCCTCGCGCATTGACCTCGCTCTTCGCGCGTTGGTGCGCGCCGAGGGCCTCGAGCCCACGGAGCAGGAGATTGAGGATGAACTGGTGACCACGGCCGAGTCCATGAGCGTGTCGGCCGACATTTTGCGCGACAACCTCGAGACCACGGGCCGTCGCGTGACTTTCGTCTCCGAAGTCGCGAAAATGAAGGCGTCGCGCTGGTTGCTCGAGAACGTCACCTACGTTGACGCACAGGGCGCCACCATTGACCGTGCGCTGCTGGACGAAAACCAAGCCGACTCTGAATAGGGTGGAAGATATGAACCCCAATCTGCGCTTTAACAATTACCTCGTCCCCACTGTCGTCGAGTCCTCGACGCGTGGTGAGCGCGCCTACGACCTCTACAGCCGTTTGCTGAAAGAGCGCATCGTGTTCCTCGGCACGCCGGTCGATGACGCGGTGGCGAACCTGATTTGTGCGCAGATGTTGTTCTTGGAGTCCGAAGACGCCGACCGCGACATTCACCTCTACATCAACTCGCCCGGTGGCGACATCACGGGCCTGCTCGCGATCTACGACACCATGAAGTTCATTAAGCCCGACGTGTCGACCTTCTGCTTCGGTCAGGCCGCCTCGGCCGCCGCGGTGTTGCTCGCCGCCGGTGCCAAGGGCAAGCGTTACGCCCTGCCGAACGCACGCATCTTGCTGCACCAGCCCTGGGGTGGCGTCGGCGGCCAGGCCTCCGACATCGAAATCCAGGCGCGCGAAATCCTTCGTCTGCGCGAGATCTTGAACACGATTTTGTCTCAGGACACCGGCCAGTCACTCGAGCGCATCGAGAAGGACACGGACCGCGACTTCATCATGTCGGCGGCCGAATGTGTCGAGTACGGCATCATCGACGAGGTCATCACCAAGCGCGTGTAGTCCGCAATTTTGACCCACCCAAACCGTAGGATGATTCGGGCGGGCGAATGTCGGAGGAACTGCCATGGCGAAATTCGGTGAGTCGGGCGACAGCCTGAAGTGCTCGTTCTGTCAAAAGACGCAAAAGCAGGTTCGTAAGCTCATTGCGGGCACGGGCGTGTACATCTGTGACGAGTGCATCGAGCTGTGTAGCGACATCCTCGCCGAAGAACTCGGTGACGCTCCCGAGCCGCTGCTCGAAGAGCTTCCTAAGCCTCGCGAGATCGCCGAATTTCTCGATCAGTACGTGATTGGCCAAAACGAGGCCAAGAAGATCTTGGCCGTGGCCGTGTACAACCACTACAAGCGCGTGCAGTCCGGACCGCGCCGTGACGGTGACGTCGAAGTCGCGAAGTCCAACGTCTTGCTCCTCGGCCCGACGGGCTGTGGCAAGACCTTCTTAGCGCAGACTTTGGCCAAGATGCTGAACGTTCCCTTCGCCATTGCCGACGCCACCGCGCTCACCGAAGCGGGCTACGTCGGTGAAGACGTCGAAAACATCCTCCTCAAGTTGCTGTCGGCAGCTGACTACGACGTGAAGCGAGCCGAGCGCGGCATCGTCTACATCGACGAAATCGACAAGATCTCTCGCAAGGCCGAGAATCCGTCGATTACTCGCGACGTGTCCGGTGAAGGCGTGCAGCAGGCCCTCCTCAAGATCTTGGAAGGCACCGTGGCCTCGGTGCCGCCCCAGGGTGGTCGCAAGCACCCGCACCAAGAGTTCATCTCTATCGACACCACGAACGTGCTGTTCATTTGTGGCGGGGCCTTCGCGGGTCTCGAGCAAATTATTGAAAGGCGTCGCGGCAAGAAGGGCATCGGCTTTGGTCAGCCCGTCGAGGCCGAGATCAAAGACACCGGTGAGCTCTTTAAGCACGCGTTGCCCGAGGACCTCATGAAGTTCGGTCTCATTCCCGAATTCATTGGCCGCTTGCCGGTCGTCGGTGCCGTGCACCAACTCACTCGCGAGATGTTGATTGCCGTGTTGTCCGAACCGAAGAACTCGCTCGTGCGTCAGTATCAGAGGATCTTTGAGTTAGACGGCGTGGAGTTGGTCTTTGAGACCGAAGCGCTGGAAGCGATCGCCGAACTGGCGCTCGCTCGCGGCACCGGTGCGCGCGGCCTTCGCGCCATCATGGAAGACGTGCTGGTGGACATCATGTTCGACTTGCCCGGTCGCACCGATGTGGCGCGCTGCATCGTGACGGCCGAGACGGTGGCCAAGACGGCGGAGCCAGTGCTCGACCTCAAGAAGCCCCGCTCGCGGCGCGCGAGCTAAGCATGAGCCTCGCGGAACTTCGCGACGCGGTCGCGTGGCTGGAATCTCACGTCGACTTTGAGCGGGTCGCTCCGAATCGAGCAGCGACGCCGACGCTGCAGCCCATCATTGACACTCTGACGGCCATCGGAAGTCCCCAGATGGACTATCCGGTGATCCACATCACCGGCACCAACGGCAAGGGCACCACCAGCACCTTGACCTCGGCGCTGCTACGAGAAATGGGATTAGCCGTCGGCACCTTTACCTCGCCGGACCTGCACGCCATTAACGAGCGCATCAGTGTCAATGGGGAGCCCATTAGCGATGACGCCCTGACGCTGGTGCTGCGTCGACTTCGCGACCTCGAGTCGGTGACGGGCATCACACTGACGCGTTTTGAGATTCTCACCGTGGCCGCGTTGCTGCACTTCTCCGATGAAGGAGTCGAAGTCGCGGTCATCGAGGTGGGCCTCGGGGGAACCTGGGACTCCACCAACGTGATTAATGGATCGGTGTCGGTTCTCACCAACGTCGACCTCGACCACACCGCCATCTTGGGTCCGACGGTGGAGCACATTGCTCGTGACAAGGTCGGCATCTTTCGGGCGGCGGGCACCGCGGTACTCGCCACCACCGACCCTCGGGTCGTCGAGATTGCGAGCGCTCGCGCGGACGAACTCGGATGCCCCCTGATTCGTCTCGGCCGTGACTTTGACGTGCTTGCCAATGACGTCGCGGTGGGTGGTCGATTGCTCACCATTCGCACGCCTCGCGCCACCTACGACGACGTGGTGCTGACGCTGCACGGCGCTCACCAGGGCGTCAACGCCGCGACCGCGCTGGTCGCCACCGAAGAATTCATCGGCGAGGCCATCGGGGAGAAAGTGGTGCGCTCCGCCTTCGGTCACGCGACCATGCCCGGTCGTCTCGAAGTGCTCGCACGTTCCCCGCTCGTTGTAGTCGACGGAGCCCACAACCCGGCGGGTGCGCGCGCCTTGGCGGCAACCCTAGACGGGGCCTTTGGCGTCGGGGGAGTGCGCCGCGTGGTCTTTGGTCTCCTCAACGGGCGAGAAGTCGTGGACATGGTGGAGCCGCTGGTGTCGGCGGGCTTGACGGACTTTCACGTGGCCGCGCCCGATTCGCCGCGCGCCATGGATGTGGGCGTCATGGTGGAGGCCATCGTGGCCGCGGGAGCGACGGCCTGTCGTCACGACTCGGTGGCCGAGGCTCTCGGGCACGCTCGTGAGATCGCGGATGACGCCGACATGATTGTCTGCGCGGGCAGTTTGTACGTCGTCGCCGAGGCGCGCGCTGCCGCGCTCGGCCTCCCGAGCCGCCGGCAGGTCTAGACCAAGTAGGCTGGAAGGCCTATGGCACGTACTTTTTCCTTTATTAAGCCTGATGGCGTCCAGCGCGGACTCATCGGCGAAGTTCTCCGTCGTTTCGAGCAGAAGGGCCTCACCTTGGTGGCGGCTGACCTGCGCCAGATTGACCGTGCCACGGCGGAGGCGCACTACGCCGAGCACGCCGGCAAGGGCTTTTTTGACGCCATTGTCACCGGATTGACCTCCGGGCCGATTTTCACCATGGTCTTGGAGGGTCCCGAGGACGTGGCCAAGATCGTGCGCACCATGATGGGTGCCACCAATCCGGCCGAATCGGCCCCCGGCACCATCCGCGGCGACTTCGGTACCGAGATGCAGTACAACATCATTCACGGCTCGGACTCGCCCGAATCCGCTGCCCGTGAAATTGCCCTGTTTTTCCCTGAGCTCGCGAAGTAGTTCCGCGGGGCGACATGCCCTAGCCTTAGGCTTATGCCGTCAGTCGATGACTGCGGTCTAGAAGGTTTTCATGGACAATCGATTCTCACTACTGGGCCGCGATATGGCGGTAGACCTCGGAACGGCCAACACCTTGGTCTACGTCCGTGGTCGCGGCATCATCTTGAATGAGCCCTCCGTAGTGGCGGTCGACGTGAAGGACGGTCGCCCCTTGGCGGTGGGCGCCGAAGCCAAGCGCATGATTGGTCGCACCCCGAGCAACATCCAGGCCATTCGACCCCTCAAAGACGGCGTCATTGCGGATTTTGAAATCTGCGAAAAGATGCTGCGCTACTTCATTCACCGCGTTCACCAACGTCGTTTCGCGAAGCCGCGCATGATCATCTGCGTGCCCTCGGGTATCACCGGTGTCGAGCAGCGCGCCGTCATGGAAGCGGCCGAGTTCGCCGGTGCGCGCAAGGCCTTCATTATCGAAGAGCCCATGGCCGCGGCTATCGGTGCGGGACTACCTATTCACGAACCCACCGGAAACATGGTGGTGGACATCGGTGGTGGCACCACGGAAGTCGCCGTGATTTCTCTCGGCGGTATCGTCACCAGCCAGTCGATTCGCGTCGGTGGCGACGAGCTCGACGAGGCCATCGTGTCGTACGTGAAGAAGGAATTCCAGCTCGCGCTCGGTGAGCGCACCGCGGAAGAAATCAAGATTCAGATGGGCTCCGCTTTCCCGCTCGAAGACGAAATGCGCGCCGAAATTCGCGGCCGTGACCTCGTGACGGGACTTCCGAAGACCGTGGTGATTTCCACCGAGCAGGTGCGCGAAGCGATTGAAGAGCCGGTGCAGGCCATTGTGGATGCCGTCAAGGTGACTCTGGACCGCACGCCGCCCGAATTGGCCGCCGACATCATGGAGCAGGGCATCGTGCTCACCGGTGGTGGCGCACTGCTCGCCGGTTTGGCCCAGCGTCTTGAGTTCGAAACTAACATGCCCATCATCGTCGCCGATGACCCGCTGAACTGCGTGGCCATTGGTAGTGGCATGTGCCTCGAGGACTTGGCCGTGTTCGAGCGGATGCTCAAGACCTCTCCGTCGAGGTAGTTCGTGGCGTCGCCCGTCGTTCGACGACGAATCTTTTCGGGCGTCGTGGCATTCGTCATTTTTTTGACGGTGGCCGAGCTCACGGGTGGACCGGCGCATTTTCTGCGCAGCACGGGACGATTCGTTTCGGCACCGTTCACCTGGGTGGTGGGACTCGTGGCCCATCCGGTGGGTCACCTCATGACCGGTGCCCTCAACTACAGCGACGTCGTGGCGCAAAATCGCCTCCTGCGCGAACAACTCGCTCACGACCAAATGCTGATCAACCAGCAGCAGTATCAGGCCAATGAATTGCAGCGCCTCACGGCGTCGTTGAACTTGCCCTTCGTCGGCACGACGCCGACGGTGTCGGCGCAAGTCATCGGCATTTCCCCGACGAATTTCGCGGCCACCGTCACTATTTCCCGCGGTCAAGATGACGGACTCTTGCCGGGAATGCCGGTGGTCGGTGGGGGTGGACTTTTGGGCACCGTGACGTCGACGACGAGTCACTCCGCCATCGTCACCTTGATCACCGACGCCTCGTCGGCGATTACCGGTGAAATCGGCACCAGTGGTGCACAGGCCGTGATCTACGGATCGGGAGACGCTCGGCCGCTACGCGTGACCGCGGTCGCCCTATCGAAGTCGGTCTCTCCGGGCGACATCGTCTCAACGACGGGGGCCAACGGCGACCTCTTGCCGCCGGGTATTCCCATCGCGAAGGTGAAGTCCATCGTGGTGACCCCGGGGGCGACGACGTACAACTTGACCTTGACGCCCCTCGCCGATATCCGCAACTTGGGTTACGTGTCGGTGCTGCTGTGGGAGCCCGGTACGTGACCGGTCTCATTCGCCTGGTCCTCGCCAGCGCGCTGATGGGGGCCGTGCAGCTGTCGGTGTTGTCGCCGATACGGCTCGCGCACGTCACCATCATGCTCATGTGGATATGGGCCTTGGCCCTCGGCATTTCCATCAACCGGTGGTACGCGACGATAGGTGGCGCTGTTGTCGGTTTCATGCTGGACGCCCAAAGTTCCACGCCGCTCTTGACCTTTGCGGTGACGGGCGCGCTCGTGGGCTACATCTGCGGCCGCCTCGGTGAAGAAGGCATTGGCGATCTCGACGGCGCCGCGTGGTGGTCGGGACCCATCGTCGGCAGTCTCGGCATCGTGATCAGCGTGCTCGCGGCCATGTGTGTTGCCACCGTGTTCGGTGACGGAACCTTCTGGCGGGGAAATGCGGGTGCGTCGATGGTGGTCAACATGCTGCTGGCCGCCCTCCTCGTTCGGCCCCTCGGACGTTTTGCGCGCTGGGCCATCGGTGACGACATGGTGGTTCACCGCTAATGGCGCGTAACTGGCGATCACGGCCGGTCTCTCGCGAGTGGTGGCGTCGCTGGCGCCCCTGGGTGTCGCTGCGACCGAGTCGTGGACGAGGTGCCACCATCAATGAGCGTGGCACCTTTGGTCTTCGTGACCTGGTGGCGGAGCCAACCAGCGTGCGCGCTCGCCCGGACGTGCGGTGGGCCGCGGTCGGGGGAGTGTCCATCGCCCTCGTCACCCTCATCGTGCTGCGGGTTTTCCAGTTGCAGGTCATTCAGCACTCGTCGTCAGTGGCGGCAGTGAATCTCAACTCGTATCGCACGAGCTCCATCCCGGCCGCGCGCGGTGAGATATTTGACCGTCGGGGCGTGGTCTTGGTGGGAAATACCCAGACCCGTGAAATCCGCGTCTCGCGCCAGCAGCTCGCCGCCGACCCCGCGCTGTTGGCGGCCTTGTCCTCGGTGACGGGCCAAACGCAGGAGCAAATTCTCTCCATCGTGAACAACGTGCAATACCTGCCGTATCAGCCGGCCCCCATCGTGGTGGGCGCGTCCGATCAACTCATCAACTATTTGCAAACTCACGCCAGTGAATTTCCGGGCGTCTCGGTCGTCACGGTGTCCCAGCGTGATTACCCCGCGGGCGCGTCGTTGGCGTCGCAATTGCTCGGCTACGTCGGGCCGATTAACCCGTCGCAGCTCGCTGCTTTCGGTCGCTTGGGCTACACCGCCACTAGCGATTTTGGACAATCGGGCGTGGAGTCGTTTTACGAAGCTTTCCTGCGAGGCCATGACGGGTCACAGGTACTTCGCGTGAACTCCGCGGGCACCATTTTGGGTCAGCAAAAGTACAACCCACCGGTGACGGGCAACTCATTGATTTTGAATATCGACGCCGGCCTTCAACAAGCAGCCACGTCGTATTTGACGTCCACTATTTTGCGCGACCGTCACGTCGCCGACCCCCGCTCGGGCAAGTATCCGCCGGCTCCCAATGGCGCCCTCATGGTGATGGACGTCACCAATGGTCACGTGCTGGCGATGACCAGCTACCCCAGTTACAACCTGCAGGAAATGACGTCTGGATTGTCCCAAACTCGCTACAACGAGTTGTCGCGAGTGGGCGCCTTTAACAATTACGCCATTCAGGGTCTCTATACGCCGGGCTCCACTTTCAAGATGATCTCGGCGACCGCGCAGCTAAAGACGCGGGTGCTGTCCGCTAATGCCTTGGTCAACGACACCGGCACGTACAAAGTGCCCCACTGCCTGTCGGGCCACCAATGTCTCTTCCACGACGACGAAACCACTGGTGCGGGTTACATCAACTTGCCGGTGGCGATCGCCAAGTCATCGGACTACTACTTCTACAACTTGGGTTACCTCTTTTGGTCGCAGCAGGCCAAGTACGGCTTGACACCCATTCAAAATGAAGCCAGTCAATACGGCCTCGACAGCACGAGCCAGATTGACCTCGCGAATGAGGTGGTCGGACGCGTGGACTCACCCACGGTGCGACTGCAATTGCACAACGAAGCACCCAAGGCCTTTCCGAACTACCAGTGGTACACCGGCGACAACATTGAAATGGCCTTCGGCCAAGGATCGACGGCGGTCACGCCCATCGCCATGGCCAATGCCTACGCCACTTTTGCGAACGGTGGCACGCGCTACGCCCCGGAAGTGACCGCTGCGGTGATGAGCCCGTCGGGTCACCCCGTCAAGGTCTACGGAAATCGCGTCCTCGGCCACATTTATTTGCCACCGGGCGTTCGTAACCCCATCTTGCAAGGCCTCTACGGCGTGGTGAACAGCCCCGACGGCACGGCCTACGGGGCTTTCCAGTCCGTCGGGTACAACTGGTCAAACTTCCGCGTGGCCGGTAAGACCGGCACGGCGTCAAACTCGCCCGGCCAAGAACCCAACTCCTGGTTCGTGGGCTTCGGGCCCGTGGCGAAGCCCAAGTACGTCGTGCTCTGCGTCATCGGTGAAGGTGGATACGGCGCCATGGCCGCCGCACCGGCGGTCGCTCAAACGTTCAAGTATTTGGCGACTCACCCCATGGGTCCGACCAAAATTTCCCTACCGGTCACCGTTCCCGAGTCAACGACCACTTATCCTGCGAAGCCGTGACCAGTCTGTGGAATGACATTGAACCGATCTTGTGGCGGGTGGACAAGCCCGCCCGTTACATCGGGGGAGAAGTCGGAAGTCTCGAGCCGGAGCGCCACGAGGGCGACATCAATTGGCTCGTGGCCTATCCCGACACCTACGAGATCGGGTTGCCCAATACCGGCCTGACGATTTTGTACGAGATCTTGAATGATCGTGACGACGCCACCTGTGAGCGCACCTACGCGCCCTGGGTGGACATGGAAAAGGAAATGCGTACGGCGGGTATTCCGCTGTTTTCGGTGGACAGCTTTCGGCCCGCGAATTCGTTTGACATCTTGGCTTTCAACTTGGCCGCTGAGCTGACCTACACCAACGTTCTCAACATGATTGACCTCGCGGGCATCCCCCTGTACGCGGCCGACCGGCGCGGCGATGACACCTTCGTGTTCATCGGTGGCCACTGCACCTACAACCCCGAGCCCATGGCGACCTTCGTGGACGCGGCGGTGCTGGGCGATGGCGAAGAGGTCGTCGGTGAGATCACCGAGGTCATGGCCCAGTGGCGCGCCGAGGGCGTGACTGACCGTCACGAGATGTGGTGTCGCCTCGCGCAGATTCCCGGCGTCTACGTCCCGGGTCTGTATCGACCCACCTTTGACGGTGAGCGACAGACGGGTATAGAGATTCTCGATCCTCGCGCTCCCGCCGTGGTGGAAAAGCGCACGGTCTACGACCTCGGCCAATGGCCCTATCCGCGACGCGGCCTCGTGCCCCTGACCGACGTGGTGCACGACCGTCTCAACGTCGAAGTCTTTCGTGGCTGCACCCGTGGCTGTCGCTTTTGCCAAGCGGGCATGATTACCCGACCGGTGCGCGAGCGGCCTCGTCACCAAGTGGTTGACATGGTGCGCGCCGGCATGGAGCGCACGGGATACGACGAAGTGGCCCTCACCAGCCTGTCGACCGCGGACTATTCGGGTATCGAAGAACTGGTCACCGAGATAATGGACCCCGCAGCGGGATGCGGGCGTGTCAACGTGTCGCTGCCGAGCCTGCGCGTGGACGCCTTCACCGTGGGCACCGCGGCGGCCATTCAACAGGGTCGCAAGAGTGGCCTCACCTTTGCGCCCGAAGGTGGCACCTGGCGCATGCGTCGAGTGATTAACAAGTTGATTAGCGAGGACGACTTGTATGCCGCCACCGACGCGGCCTTCGCCCAGGGCTGGCAGCGCGTCAAGCTCTACTTCTTGATCGGCCTGCCCACCGAAACTGACGAGGACGTGCTCGGCATCGTGGAACTCGGTCGCAAGGTGGTCGAGGTGGGCCGGAAATATCGACGCAGCATCACCGTGACGGTGAGCGTGGGTGGCTTCGTGCCGAAGCCGCAGACGCCCTTTCAGTGGTTTGGGCAAGATTCACCTGAGGAATTGCAGCGCAAGATCACCTTGCTGCGCGAGGCGTCGCGCGACGTCAAGGGCTTGTCGGTGCGCTGGCACGACCCCTCCGCCAGTGCCGCCGAGGGCGTCTCGAGTCGAGGCGACCGCCGCATGGGCGCCGTTTTAGAGCGCGTCTGGCGTGACGGGGGCACGTTCCAAGAGTGGGGCGAGATGTTCCGACTCGATCGCTGGGAGCGCGCCCTTGAGGCCGAGGGCTTCTCGCTGGCGTCCGTCAGTGAACGAGACCGCTCGCGAGACGAATATTTGCCCTGGACACACTTGTCGGCCGGACTTCACGACGACTTCCTCTGGGGCGAGTGGGAATCGGCCCTCGCCGAGGCGGGCACCGAGGACTGCCGCTGGACGCCGTGTTACGACTGTGGCGCCTGCACGACCCTTGGCCTCGAGCACCACGTGGCGTCGCCCACCGCACCGGCGGGCGGGAGCCAGGGCACGGGTCAAGGCCTCGATTTGCGCACTCCCGTCTCGCTGGGGGTAAAGCCGGTGTCGGCGTGATCGTGCTGCCCCCGCGCCTGCGGGTGAGGTACACCCGGGTCGGCCGCGTCCGGTTCATTTCGCAGCGCGACACCGCACGCATCTTCGAACGCGCCATGCGTCGCCTGCACGCACCGGTCAAATACAGCGAGGGCTTCTCCCCCCACCCCATTTTGTCCTTCTCGGCGGCCCTGCCCACTGGTGGCGCGTCCGAAGCGGAATACCTCGATGTGCGCTTTGACGCCGCCGAGGTCACCGATGAGCGCTTTGAGGTGGGAGAGAGTAGCGACGACTCGCTTCGCGCCTTCGGCCAGGCCCTGACCGAGGTATTACCGGTCGGAATGGTGGTCACCGGGGCGGTGGAACTTGATGGTTCCGAACTTTCGCTCCAAGAGGCGGTAGCCTGTATGCGGTGGGAGGTGGACGTTCGCGCGTCCGAGCCGCCCGCTATTGACGTGCGAATCGCCAATCTCATGGCTGCGGCCGAGGTTGTCGTGGAGCGCCAACGTAAGGGACGACCAGTGGTTGACAACATCCGCGAGAACATCGCTGTGATGGAATCGGACGCGACGCCAGAAGGCGCGCGCATCACGGTCGACCTGCTGACCCACCCCCGAGGCGTCCGACTCAGTGAATTACTGACCGCCCTCGGCAGCGACATTGAGCTACTACGAGCAACGCGCACCCACCAATGGATCGATCAACACGGGGAACGACACGAACCGGTCGCCGTCGGCACCTTCGCCGTCGTTACCCCTCCCGCCCTGTCCGAAATGGACAGCGCATTGACAAGGAGTTCTTCACGTGAGCGAGAGCAACACGAACAACGAACCGACTAGCGCTCCGCGCATCGGTGACACCCGCCCCGCCCCGCAAGTAGGCGACACCCGTCCGGCTCCCGCCGGCTCGTCGCCGGCTCCGACCAGTTCGGGCAATCAATCATCTGGCAACAGCGCCAATCGTCGTCGCCGTGGTGGCCGTGGCCGCTCCGGTGGCAATGGGGGCAATGGAGGCGGCAACGCGAATCGTGGCCCCGCCGCGACTCCCGTCGAAGCCTCCGCGCCCGACGCGGCCGAAGCCAAGCGCTCGAGCAACAACAACAAGCGTCGCCGCGGTCAGCGCCGCCCGTCAGGGGAGCGCGCCCAGGGCCGCTACCTGATGTGCGTGCACGTGTCTAAGGGCACGACCCACATCGCCACCATGGAAGGCCGCAGCCTGGTCGAGTACACCGTGGCGCGCGCGTCGGACGAAACTGGTCAAATTGACGGCAACATCTACGTCGGCAAGATCCAAAACGTCCTGCCGGGCATGGAATTGGCCTTCGTGGACATTGGCATCCCCAAGAACGGCGTGCTGTATCGCGCCGATGTGGCCCAGGAGCGCGACGAAGAGGGCGAAGCGGTCCGTACTGACCTGCGAATTGAGCAGATGCTCAAGGGCGGTCAAATCATCGTGTGTCAGGTCACCAAGAACGCCATTGGCGCCAAGGGTGCACGCTTGACCCAGGAAGTCTCTATCCCCGGCCGTTTTGCCGTGTTGGTGCCGAATTCCACCACCGTGGGTATTTCCAAGCGCTTGCCCGACGGTGAGCGCCGTCGTTTGCGCAAGATCATTGACGACGTCAAGCCCGAACGCCACGGCATCATCATCCGCACCGCGGCCGAGGGCGTGTCGGCTGACGATTTGGCCCGCGACATCACCTCGCTGTGCGCCAAGTGGGACGCCATTGAGGCCGAGGTGGCCAAGAGCAACCAGCCGCGCCTCGTCTATCGCGACCTTGACCAGGCCATTCGCATCCTGCGCGAAGAAATGAACGACGATTATCGCGCCATCTTGATTGACGACCGCGACCTGTACGACAAGGTCCGCGAGTACGTGCTCGCCGTTAACCCCGAATTGGCCGACCGCGTCGAGTTCTACGACAAGTCGGCCGAGGAATTGCCCCTCTTTGAGCGTTACTTCGTGCACGAACAGCTGCACCGTGCCCTTGATCGCAAGGTGTGGCTGCCCTCGGGTGGTTCGTTGATCATTGAGCGCACCGAAGCGCTGACCGTAGTGGACGTCAACACCGGCAAGAACGTGGGTAAGACCAACCTCGAAGAGACGGTTTTCCGCAACAACCTCGAGGCGGCCGAAGAAGTGGCTCGCCAGCTGCGCCTACGCGACATTGGCGGAATTATCGTCATCGACTTCATCGACATGGAAGCCAAGGCCAACCGCGACGCGGTCGCCTCGGCCCTGCGTCAGGCCCTGGCTCGCGACAAGACCCGCACCCAGGTCTTTGACATCTCCGAACTGGGTCTCGTCGAAATGACTCGAAAGCGCGTCAATGAAGGCCTTTTGGAGTCGGTGTCGAGCATTTGCACCGTCTGTGATGGCCGCGGATTCGTGGTCGAAACCGGTCTGGCGACCAAGTAATGGTCGCCGCGCCCGCCGTCGGCTACACTGGAAATCTTATGTACGCCGTTATTCGCATTGGAGCCTCGCAAGAGCGCGTGTCCGTGGGCCAGAGTGTCCGCATTGACCTGCGCAAAGAAGCGGAAGGCAGTGAGATTTCCTTCGAACCCGTTCTCGTCGTTGACGGTGACAAGGTCCTGGCCGGTCCCGCCCTCAAGGGTGCGATCGTGACCGCGACCATCACCGGTTTCGAAAAGGGCAAGAAGATCAATGGTTTGACCTACAAGGCGAAGGCTATTCAGCGTCGCCACTGGGGTCACCGTCAGAAGTACTCGACTGTTGAGATCACCAAGATCTCTACCAAGTAAGTAGAGGAGACACCATGTCAAAGACAAAGGGCGGCGGTTCAACTCGTAACGGTCGCGATTCAAACGCTCAACGCCTCGGTGTGAAGACTTTCGACGGCACCGCCGTCAAGACGGGCATGATCCTTGTCCGCCAGCGTGGAACCAAGTTCCACCCGGGCCGCAATGTCGGTATTGGCAAGGACGACACCCTGTTCGCGCTCGCTGAGGGAACCGTGAAGTTCGGTTTCCGCGGCGGCCGAAAGCTCGTTGACATTCTCGTCAGCTAAAGCTTTCCTCCTAAACACTAAGGGCCCGGTGCTTTCGCACCGGGCCCTTAGTGTTTAGTGGCTGAATTAGCCCTTGATGGCCTTCTTGAAGGCGGCACCAATGGACACCTTCGGGGCACGCGAGGCCTTCACCTGGATGGCCTCACCCGTCTGCGGGTTGCGGGCGGTGCGAGCCTTGCGCTCAACGCGCTCGAAGGAGATGAAGCCCGTGATAACGACCTTCTCGCCCTTCTTGACGTTGGTGGTGATGATCTCTTCGAAGGTGTTCAGGAAGGTGCTGGCGTCCGTCTTCGACGAACCAGTCTTCTCGGCGAGCGCCTCAATCAACTCGGTCTTGTTCACCGAAGTCTCCTTTGTTTCGTGGTATCTGATGGGGCTCGTTCCCCATCACCGAGGGCAATCTTTACCCCGATTCGGGGCAAAAGCGGGTATTTCCGCGAAATTTTCCGGTAATTTCTTGAGTTTTCTTAAAAAAGCCCTGATGAGAGGCCCATTCACATTTATTAGATACGCTGAGGGTCATGGCTTTCATTGACCGCAACCGGCTCGCATCGCTTAATTCTCGGGAAGTAGCGCGCTTCCACGCCGCGAACCCCCGCTCTCAGGCGCAGTACGCCGGGGCTGATCACCTCTTCGGCCGAGTGCCCATGACCTGGATGAACAAGTGGTCCGGCGGCTTCCCGCTGGCCTTCTCCTCGGCTCGTGGCGCCCACATCACCACGCTGGATGGCCACGAGCTCGTGGACTTTGCGCTCGGCGATACCGGCGCGATGGCGGGCCACAGCCCCGAGCCTCTGGTGCGCGTCGTCAACGAGCGCATCGGCCGTGATGGGGGAGTGGCGACCATGCTGCCGACGGACGACGGCGAATGGGTGGCGGCGGAGCTCACGCGTCGCTTTGGACTCTCGCAGTGGTCCTTCGCGCTCACCGCGACCGACGCCAACCGCTGGTTGCTGCGCTTGGTGCGCCTTGCGACGGGGCGATCGAAGATCCTCGTGTTCTCCTACGCGTATCACGGCACCGTGGACGAGACCTTCGTGGTGGTCGGACCCGACGGGAAGGCGCAGGCTCGCCCCGGCGTCGTGGCGCCCTCCTTTGACCCCACCGAGACCACGCGGGTGGTGGAGTTCAACGACCTCGAGGCCTTGGCGCGCGAGCTCGCTCACGGCGACGTGGCGGCCGTGCTGACCGAGCCGGCGCTCACCAACATCGGCATTGTGTTGCCGGAACCGGGATTCTTTGAGGGCGTGCGTCAACTCTGCGACCAGACGGGCACGCTGCTCATTGTGGACGAGACGCACACCTTCTCCGCGGCGCCCGGCGGCGCCACGCAATCGATGAACCTGCGTCCCGACGCCATCACCATTGGCAAGAGCCTGGGCGGCGGCGTGCCGTCGGGCGCCTATGGCCTCTCGGCGGAATTGGCCGACCGTGTCATGGCGCAAGTGGCCGAGGGTGCCGACATTGTGGATATGGGTGGCGTCGGTGGCACCTTGGCCGGTAACGCGTTGTCGTTGGCCGCGATGCGCGCGGTGCTCGGCGAAGTGCTCACCGATGACGTGTGGGGGCCCATGATTGCGCGCGCGACCACGCTCGCTGAGGGCATTGCCGCGACGGCGGCGCGCCACGACCTGCCGTGGAGCGTGACGCAGCTCGGCGCTCGCTGCGAATACCGCTTTAGCTCTCCCGCCCCGCGAAACGGTGGGGAATCAGCCGCCGGTCACGACGGCCCACTCGAGGATTACATCCACTTGGCCTGCGTGAATCGCGGCGTGTTGATCACGCCCTTTCACAACATGCTGCTCACCTGCCCCGCGACCACCGACGAGGACGTGGCGGCGCACCAGCGCGTGTTCGATGAGGTTATTGACGAGCTCATGGCCTAACGAGGTCCACCGCCGGCGTGAACCTTCGTAACATGGAGGCATGTCTCTCTTCGTCGACCGTGCCCAGCTCCACGCCAAGGGCGGTAACGGTGGCGCCGGCTGCGTCAGTTTCCGCCGTGAAGCTCACGTGGCCAAGGGCGGACCTGATGGCGGCGATGGGGGCCGTGGTGGTGACGTGTGGCTCGTCGCCGACGTCAACCAGGCCTCCCTGCTCGGCTTTCGTGACCACCCCTTTCGTCGCGGCACGGATGGCGAGCACGGCACCTCCAAGCGCCAGCACGGTTCGCGCGGCAAGGACATTGACGTGCCGGTGCCGGTCGGCACGGTGGTGCGCACCCAAGACGGGGAAGTCCTCGTTGACCTGACCGAAGCGGGCATGCGCTGGCGGGCGGCCGAAGGTGGCCTCGGGGGCCAAGGCAACAACCGCTTCTTGTCGAACTTCCGTCGCGCGCCGGCGTTTGCCGAGCAGGGCGAACTCGGTGAAGAGATCTGGTTCGAGCTTGAGCTCAAGCTCCAGGCCGACGTGGCCTTGATTGGCTTTCCGAACGTGGGTAAGTCCACGCTGATCTCACGCGTGTCGGCGGCCAAACCCAAGATTGCGGACTACCCCTTCACCACCTTGGTGCCCAACCTCGGAGTGGTGCGCTTTGGTGATCGTGGCGGAAAGGCCAACGAGCGCACCGAATTTGTCATGGCGGACATCCCGGGACTCATCGAGGGCGCCGCGGAGGGTCGCGGGCTCGGACACGATTTTCTACGCCACGTGGAGCGCGCCCGTGTGCTGTGCGTGCTTCTCGACTTGGCGCCGACGGCGGGTGCCACGCCGCAGGAGCAGCTCGACGTCTTGCTGCACGAACTGGGTTCCTATCAGCCCGATCTTCTCGAGCGCCCGCGCCTCGTCATTGGGTCGCGCTCCGACCTCGGTGACAGCGACGAGGGACCCTTTGAGTTCGTGGTGTCGGCCATCACCAACAAGAACCTCGACCTCGTGGTGTCAAAGCTCGCCACGTTGGTGGACATGGCGCGCCGTGACGAGGCGGTGCGCGTCAGCCAGGAAATCATCGTGCACCGTCCCGTCAAGGACGAAATCTGGGTGGAGAAGATCGCGGAGGGCCACTGGGAAGTCCACGGTCGCGCCGCGCGCCGCGCCGTGCGCTTCCAGGACCTGCGCAACGACGAAGCCATGGCGGAAATGATTCGACGTCTTCGCGATGCGGGTGTGGATCGACTGCTGTCGCGTTCCGGCGTCAAAGACGGCGACTCGGTGACCATTGGCGAGGCCACCTTCGGCTGGTGGCGCGACCACCAGGCGGCCGGGCTTGACCAAGACCACCACCGCGCCACGCATAAGGAGCGCCTCGCGAAGCGTCGCCGCACTCGCGGTATTGACGAATTTGCGGAAGAGACTGACGACGGTGACGACTAAGCCCATTGTCGTCAAGGTCGGCACCTCCTCGGTGACGACGGCGCAGGGATCGGTAGACCACGAGGTCCTGCGCGCCATTGCCGAACAAATCGTTACCGTGCGATCTCGTGGCCGCGACGTGATCGTGGTCACCAGTGGCGCCATCACGGCCGGGTGGGCCGAAGTGGGCGGCGGACGCCCCCGTCCCCACGACTCGGCGCAGCTCCAAGCGGTGAGCGCCGTGGGTCAGCCCCTCCTCATGGCCACGTGGCGAGACGCTTTTGCGGCGGCGGGCGTCGTGGTCGGTCAAGTCCTTCTGTCGCCGCACGACTTTGCGGATCGACGTCAGTATTTGGCGGCTCGACGAACCATTGAACACCTGCGCGCCCTGTCGGTCGTGCCCATCGTGAATGAAAACGACGCCGTGGCCGACGAGGAAATTCGATTCGGCGACAATGACCGCCTGGCCGCCCTGGTGGCCAACGTGGTGGGTGCGTCCGACGTGATTTTGCTCACCGATACCGAGGGTTTCTTTACCGCTGACCCGCGATTAGACCCTCAGGCGACCTTGATTGAAGAGATTCGCCACGTGGATGAATACATGGCCATGGCCGGCTCGAGTCGCTCGGGAGTGGGCTCGGGAGGAATGGCCTCCAAGATGTCGGCGGCCAAGATGGCCTCGTGGAGTGGGGTCACGGCCACCATCGCCGCCGCGCGCCGTCCGCAGGTGATCCTGGACGTGCTCGAAGGAGTGTCCGGCAGTGGCACCGTGGTGCGCGCACGGCCCGAACGACTATCCGCTCGCGAAAGCTGGATTGCCTTTGCGGCTCCCTCTCGTGGTCGACTAGTGATTAACGACGGCGCGGTGCTAGCTATTCAGCGCCGCGCCAGCTTGCTGTCGGTGGGCGTGGTGTCCCGCGAGGGTGAGTGGATCGATGGCGACGCCCTCGATATTTCCGATGAATCCGGCCGAGTGGTGGCCAAGGGATTGGCCCGGGCATCGTCCGCAGACCGCGACGCGTCGGACCCCATCGTGATTCGTGCGGACGATTTAGTTACCTTTCCCGTGGGTGATGCGCCCGTTAGGCTCGACTGAGCAGCGACGGCTGAACGACCCGCCTCGTTGCCACAGTGACCCACCGTGAGGTCACGAAAGGACGAACGAGATGACCACGATTGACCCCCGCTTCGAGCTGGCCCAGCGCCTCGGTCTCGCGGAGGTGCCCGCACCTCAGTTCGCCGACGCCGCGGAGGTCATCACGCGCCTGCGCGAGCAGGACTACCTCTCGAGTCCCGAAATTGCCTCTGCGACCTTCCTCGCCGATCGCCTCGCCAAGCCGGTCTTGGTGGAAGGTCCGGCCGGAACCGGCAAGACGGCCCTCGCGCAGGCGGTGGCCCGCGCGACGGGTGCCGAACTCATTCGCCTCCAGTGCTACGAGGGCCTCGATGAATCAAAGGCCCTCTACGAGTGGAACTACCGCAAGCAGTTGCTGCGTATCCAGGCGGGCCGTGAGAGCGGTGACGCCGCCACGTGGGCGGCACTCGAAGACGACATTTTTGCCGAAGACTTCTTGTTGCCACGTCCCTTGCTCGAGGCCATTCGAGCCACTCACCCGGTCGTGTTGTTGATTGACGAAGTGGACCGCGTCGAGCTCGAAACCGAAGCGCTGCTGCTCGAAATCCTCTCGGAATACCAGGTGTCGATTCCCGAGCTCGGCACGGTGCGCGCGACGCAAATTCCGATGGTGTTCCTCACGTCGAACGCCACGCGCGAATTGTCCGAAGCGCTCAAGCGTCGCTGCCTCTACTTACACATCGGGTACCCCGACGTGGAGCGCGAGCGCGACATCATCTTGTCGCGCGTTCCGGGCGTCACCACGGCGCTCGCTGAGCAAATCGCCCGCGTCGTTCGTTCACTGCGCGACCTCGACCTCAAGAAGCACCCCTCGGTGAGCGAAACCCTGGACTGGGCGCGCACCTTGGTCATTCTTGGTCAGTCCGACATCGGCGACGAGGAAGCAGCGGCCACGCTGCACATCTTGCTCAAGTACCAAAGTGACATTGAGACCGCGCAAAAGGAACTTTTCGGTCGCCGCTCGTCGTGAACGAAATCCTGAGTGACTTCATTGGCGAGCTGCGCGCCGCCGGGCTGCCCGTCTCCATGACGGAGCACGTCGACGCGGCTCGTGCCGCGACCATGATTGACCTCGTCGATCGTGAGACGCTCCGCGCCGCTCTGTCGGCCACCTTGGTGAAAGATCACGACCACCGCCCAGTTTTCGATTCCGCCTTTGAGGTGTTCTTTGCTCGTCGCGCCGTGGGCGCCGCGGCCAGCGATGACCCCGCCACCGATGAGGTGGATCCGGGCGAGACCACTCGTCCGCCACGCGGGGGTGCCGGTGCGCAGGGGCAAGGGGGACGTAGCGGTCGCGGGGGCAGTGGATCGATGTCGTCGGTGAGTCCGGAGCAGCTTCAAGAGATGCTCTGGAACGCCATGATGAATGGCAGTCCCGACGACCTTCGCGAGGTCGCCCAGCACGCGGTCGAGCTCTACGCCGATATCGAGCCCGGTCGGCGCGTCGGCGGCACCTATTACCTCTATCGCACGCTACGAAACCTCGACGTGGAGGGTCTGCGACAAAAGCTCGCGGCCGCGTCAGCGGGATCAACGCCCGACGCGGCGTGGGCGCAGCGCGCCGCGCAGGTGGACGTCGAGGTCAAAGTTCGCGAACTGCAGGCTGCCATCGAAAAAGAGATTCGTGAGCGCCTCGTGGCTGATCGTGGCGCCCAGTCACTCGCCAAGAGCGTGCGCAAGCCCTTGCCCGAAGACATCGACGTCATGCACGCCACGCGTGACGAAATGCTGCAGCTCGAAAAGGCGCTGCGCCCACTAGCGCGAAAGTTGGCCACCCGCTTAGCTCGTCGCCGCCGACGCCGTCGGCGCGGACCAGTGGATCTTCGCCACACGGTCAGGCGCAGTCTGTCGACCGGGGGAGTGCCTATCGACCTGCGATTTAAGCCGCCGCACCCGGCCAAGCCCGAAATCATTGTGATTGCCGACATCTCCGGTTCGGTGGCGAGCTTCGCCCGCTTCACCTTGCACATGGTCTACGCCATCGCGAGCCAGTTCTCAAAGGTGCGCTCTTTCGTGTTCATTGACGGCTTGGACGAAGTCACCCGACTGTTTGATGAGAGTGACGATCCGGGCGAGGCCGTCGCGCGCATCAATGCCGAAGCCGACGTCATCGCCTTTGACGGCCATAGCGATTACGGCCGTGCGCTCACCGATTTCGTGAAGCGCTTCGGCCGTGACATCAACCGTCGCTCGGTGGTCATCATTCTGGGTGATGCGCGTAACAACTATCACCAGGCACATCCGGAGACGGTTCGCTTTCTCAAGGAGAAGGCGCGTGCGGTGTATTGGCTGAATCCCGAGCCCACCACCTACTGGAACAGCGGTGACTCGGTGATTGCGCAGTATGCGCCCTATCTGACCAAGATCGTGGAGTGCCGTTCACTGCGGCAACTCGAGGCTTTCGTGGGAGACCTCGCGTGAGTGATGTCGGCATGTTGCCGCCCGACGCGGTGAGAACTCGCGGGGAGCCCCCCGTGGGCACCGTGATCACCTTGGTGCGCCATGGCGAAGCTCGCTGCAACGTGGACGGCGTCATTGGCGGCGCGCTCGGTTGTCAGGGGCTCACCGAGACGGGTCGCGAACAGGCGGCGGCCCTCGGGCGACACCGCGAGCGTCATGGGGAGTGGGAGGGCGCCGTGTTGCTGACCTCGGCCTTGCCCCGCGCGCGCGAAACCGGTCGCGTGGTCATGGGCCGCGACGACATCGAGGCCCACGCCCGCTTCAACGAACTCGAACCCGGCGAGGCCGACGGCTGGACGTGGGATGAGTACCGCGCCCGGGTTGAGTCGCCCGATTGGTCACGAGATCCCGACGCCCCCTTCGCGCCGGGCGGAGAGTCGTGGCGGGGTTTTGCAAACCGCGTGGTTGACGCGCTGACGTGGACGTCGGAGACTTTCGGCGCGCAGCGAGTGGTGATCTTTACTCACGGGGGAGTGATTGAGCAGGCGATTCGTGCGGTCACCGATGAGGACGATGCCGTTCGCTTGCGGCTGCGCACCGACCACTGCTCGGTGACGGAAATTGAGTGGGGCGCCCAGCGCCGCCTTCTTCGTTACAACGAACGAGCGCTCTAGGCGTCGAGGAATTCCGCGACGCGAAACGCGAGGTCCAGGCTCTGGGCGGCGTTGAGGCGCGGGTCGCAGATGCTGGTGTAGTTGTTCGCGAGATCGGCTTCCGAGACGCCCACGGAGCCGCCCAGGCATTCGGTGACGTCACCACCGGTGAGCTCGACGTGAAGGCCGCCCGGCCAGGTGCCTGCGGCGCGGTGCACCGCGAAGAAGATCTTCACTTCATTCAAGATGTCGTCAAAGTTGCGCGTCTTAAGGCCCGAACTCGCCCGGAAGGTATTGCCGTGCATGGGGTCACACGCCCACGCCACGCTGAGGTCCGCGGCGCTAATGGCGTCAATTAAGGGCGGCAAGCCATTGGCAATCTTGTTCACGCCCATGCGGCTGATCAAGGTGATGCGTCCATGCTCGTTCTCGGGGTTGAGGTGCCGCACGAGAGCGACCAGGTCGGCGGGCGTGATGTTGTCCGACACCTTGATGCCGAGGGGGTTGCGAATTCCCCGGAGATATTCCACGTGGGCACCATTGAGTTGGCGAGTGCGATTGCCCAGCCACAAGGTGTGCGCGGAGCCGTCATACCAGTCACCACTGACCGCGTCTCGACGCGTCAATGCTTCCTCGTAGGGCAGAATCAAGGCTTCGTGGCTGGAGTAGAAGTCCACTTCGCGCAGGCTGGACGCGCCGGTGGTGTCGATGCCACAGGCGCGCATGAAGCGCAGCGCCCGCTCGATTTCGTCCGCGAGCTGCTTGTAGCGCTGGCCTTCGCTGGCGGCCTCCACGAACTCGAGGTTCCAGGCCTGCACCTGGGTCAGGTCAGCAAAGCCACCCTTCGTAAAGGAGCGAAGCAGGTTCAAGGTCGCGGCACTTTGGTGATAGCCACGCAGCAGGCGACCGGCGTCAGGTTGGCGCGCCGCGGCCGTGAAGGCGTCGTCGTTAACGATGTGACCACGGAAAATCGGCAAGGTGATGCCGTCGCGGGTCTCCGTGTCGTCGGTGCGCGGCTTGGCGAATTGTCCCGCAATGCGGCCCACTTTCACTACCGGCACCCCCGCGGCATAGGTGAGCGCGACGGCCATCTGCAAGATGATTTGGAGCTTCTCGCGAACGGTTTCTTCCGTATTCGGTGTAAAGGTTTCCGCGCAGTCGCCCGCCTGCAGCAAGAAGGCGTGGCCGTCGGCGACCCGCGCCAGATCGGCGCGAAGGCGGTCGATTTCACCGGGGAAGACGAGAGCGGGCAACGAGGAGATTTCTGCGGTGACCGCATCGACGTGAGCCGCGTCGGGCCACGACGGCTGTTGATGAGCCGTCAGTGTGCGCCAGCTACTCGGATTCCAGGTCACGAGCACAGCCTACGAGGGAAAGTGGCAGGCCTCGCCGTCGTAGAGTGGCAACGTGAACGATGCGCTCGTAGGGCTCTTCGGGGGAACGTTTGATCCTCCTCATCGAGGCCACAGCGAAGTGCTGCGGGCCGCCCTCGCCTCCGGTCGATATCGCCACGTCATCGTGACGGTGACCGCGCAGACGGCGGAGAAGGCGGATCGTCGCGGCGGGGCCACCGGCGCGCAGCGCGTGGCCATGGTGCGCGCGGCCTGGGGTGAATGGCCGGGCGTCATCATCGATGACCGCGAGGTTCGTCGTGGGGGCACCACGTACACCATCGATACCGTTCGCGACCTTCTCGCCGAGGGTGAGTCGCCGCTGGAGCTCATCGTGGGCGCCGACGTGGCTAATTCCTTTGATCGCTGGGCCCGGGCCGATGAGCTCAGTTCGCTGGTCTCGGTCGCGGTGGTGCCGCGGGCCGGCACCCCGGTTGACTTGCCCGCGCCGTGGCGTTGGCACATTTTGGACATGCCCGAAATCGATCTGTCATCGACGCAATTGCGAGGCGCCACCGACGCGGAAGCCCTGGCCATGTTGGATGATCAGGTAATACCCCTCTATCTGGCCCTGCAGGGCTAACATTGACGCGCATGGCAATTCGTCACCTTGACACCACGGACCGCCTGGTCCCGCGCCTTCGGGTCCTCGACGGGTCCTCGTCGCGCGAAGCGAACCAGCGTCAACGCCGTCACTGGCTCACCGTGGCCGGCGTCGCCCTCTCGGCGCCCTTCGTGGCGGCCGTTATTTCTCTCGGAGTCGCACACTGACCTCCTCGATGACTGGCGCCACTAACTGGCCCGTCTCGGGGGAAGTGGCTGAATTACTGCGAGCCGTCGTCACCGGAGCGGGAGAGAAGTTGGCCCTGGATACCACCATCTTGTTTACCGACGGCATCGTCGACACCTTTTCGGCCTTGGTGGTCACCTCGGGCCGCACCGATCGTCAAACGCGCGCCATTGCCGAGGAAATCGAGCGGCAGGCCCAATTGGTGGGCTGGCGACCGCTACGCGAAGAAGGCTGGACCGAGTCCACCTGGATTGCCTTTGATTATGGCGACGTCATCGTGCACGTCTTCGACGACGAACACCGCGAGTACTACGACTTAGAGCACCTGTGGGCCGCGGCGCCGCGCTTTGATGCGCCCGATCCGCAATCTGCACCTCAGTGAGTGGCGCTGCCACGCGGCAGCGAAATGACGAAAACCGCCCCTCGCGGCGAGTGGTTGCCGACCGTGACCGTTCCGCCCAAAGCTTGGACGTGGGCGCGAACCAGCGCTAAACCCAATCCCGTGCCCGTGGTGTCACCTCGATTAAAGGCTGACTGCCCGCGGTAGAAGCGATCAAAGATGCGCTCGCGATCCTCGTCGGCAATGCCGGGACCGAGGTCGGCAACGCTGAATCGCACCGAATGGTCATCACCCTGCACGCGTAGTTCACTGACGCCACCGGCGTATTTGACGGCGTTGCCGATCACATTGGTCATCACCCGCTCGAAGCGGCGCCGGTCGACCACACCGGTCGCGTCGAGGTCCCCGTCGTGAGTGACCGGGGGCAAGGTCACGCCATCGCGCTTGGAAATGTGAGCGACGCAGCGATCCATGAGTTCGTGAACATTGACCTCGTCGAGCACCAGGTGATCGACTCCACGGTCACTCTGGGCGAGTTCGAGCAAGTCGGCGACGAGGCCGCTGAACGTGGCGACGTCACGCTGCAGGGAGTCGACGAGCTGTCGGCTGTCGTCATCCAGGCGATCACGCCGTGCGGCGAGGCGATCCACGCTGGCGGTCAACGACGTCAAGGGGGAACGTAGCTCGTGGCTGACGTCGCTCGCGAAGTTGGCGTCTCGCTGCATTTGGGCGACGAGAGAGTCGACCATGGCATTGAAGTTCTGCGCCAACGAGTCGATTTCGCGAGTGGAGGCAGCGGGGGCAATGCGCTGGGACGTGTCACCGTGCGCGACGGCGCGCACCACCGCCGAGGCGCGCTCGAGCGGGACGAGGGCGGTGGACAGTTGGCGGCGCATGAGCACGATGCCGCCCACCGTGACCACTAGCCACCCCAGAGCGATGACGAGCGCAATGTTGCCGAGCTCGTGATTGAGTGAATCAAGGTTGTCGAGGAGAAAGTAGGAGCCGTTGATCGTGGTGAGCGGTATGCCGACGGCGACCAAGGAATGGCCCTGCCATGAGGTGGTGAGCGACGTCACGTGACCGGCCAAGGTGCCGGCGCGAACGGTGAGGGGAATGGTCTGCGCGGGGTGTAGCGAGGTGACTGACTCCCACGAGCCGAAGATCAGCGCCTGGCTCACGGTGTCGGAGGAACTATTGATCTGGGCCAGCAGGGCGGGAAGGTTTCCGCCACCAGTGAGGACGTTGTTGCTCACCAGCGCGGCACCCACGTGCGCTTGGCGAAGTGCACTCGCGCTTCGCTCGTGTAGCAAGATGCCGCGCACGCCGACGAAAGCCACCACCGCGAGGAGGCCGGTGACGGCCACCAGCAAGATGGTGCTGAGAAAGCCCAGCCGACTGCTGAGGCGACGAGATCTCACGGAATCAGTTTGTATCCCGCGCCGCGCACCGTGACGACGTGTTGGGGGTCAGCCGCATCCGGTTCGACTTTGAGTCGCAGGCGTCGGATGTGCACGTCAACCAGTCGGCCATCGCCGAAGTAGTCGTATCCCCACACTCGCTCGAGTAGATCTTCTCGACTCAAGACTTTGCCATTGGACGCCGCGAGCTCTCCAAGGAGGCGTAGCTCGGTGGTCGTGAGGTGCACGTCCTGGCCGTCACGAGTACGACAGATGCCCTCGTCGGGAATCACCTCGAGCTCGCCCACCGTGAAACGGTTAATGGCGGCGGGGCGACGGCGAAGGTGGGCGCGGATGCGGGCAATCAGTTCCGGCAGCTCGAAGGGCTTGGTGACGTAGTCATCGGCACCGGCATCGAGACCGCGCACCACGTCGTCGGTGTCACCACGCGCGGAGACCACGATGATGGGGATATCGCTGAGTTGACGAAGTTCGCGGCAGGCCTCAATTCCATCCATGCCGGGCAACATGATGTCCACCAGGGCGAGATCGGGCTCGTAGCGCTTGACGGCCTCGAGGGCCAGCTCAGCGGTGGGGAAGTCCTCGACGACAAAGTCGGCGTCGCGAAGGCCCTGCGCCACGCTCTCTCGAATTCGTGAGTCATCTTCAATAATTACGATGCGCGACATAGTGAACTCGACATTAGTGAGCCCCTTAGGGGTGAACGGGGGCGATAGCCTGCGAAATGTGCCGAGAATTGTTGACAATTCTGTGGCAGCGACATGGCTACTCGCTGACTACGAGCGCTACCTCGAGGTGGCGGGACGTTCGCCGGCCACGATTCGCTCGTATCTGAGCGATTTACGCCAAGCGGCGGCCTTCATGGCGGAGCGTTCGGTCACCGACCCCGCCTCCCTGACTCGTCGCGACGTTCGTGCCTTCGTGGCGGCGTTGACGGAACGCGGCGATGCGCGCGCCTCGACCTCTCGGCGCCTGGCCTCGCTGCGCACCTATCTCGATTGGCGTCTTCGTCGTGGCGACCTCGCCGATAACCCCGCCGAACAGGTGAGCGCACCCTCCGCGTCTCGCCGCCTTCCCGACCTGGTGAGCCGCGACCATCTCGACGGACTGTTGGATGCCGACTGGGGAAGTGACCCCGTGGCCCTGCGGGACCGCGCCATCGCCGAGGTGCTCTATGGCTGCGGACTGCGCGTGAGCGAACTGTGCTCGTTGGAAGTGGGCGACGTGGACTGGCGGCAGGGCATTCTGCGCGTCCTCGGCAAGGGCGGGAAAACTCGCCAGGTGCCCATCCACGCCACCGCCCTGGCGGCCCTCGAGCGCTGGCGAGATGAGGCCCGGGCGTCGCTGATGACCGTCGAGTCACCGAGCGCGGCCCTGTTTTTCAACCGCCGGGGCCGAATTCTGACCCCCCGCGACGTGCGCAGGATCCTCGATCAGCGCATTGCGCACGGACATATTCACCCGCACGCGCTGCGACACACTTTTGCGACCCACCTGCTCGAAGGCGGCGCCGATTTGCGGGTGGTGCAGGAGTTGCTCGGCCATTCGAACTTGACGACCACCCAGATTTACACCCACGTGTCGAAATCGCGCCTGCAAAACGTCCATCGCCAGACCCATCCGCGCGGGTAGGCCTCTGCACTACACTGGCAGGGCTATCCACTGGGGATGGCATGTAACTTGCGACGTCTCGATATCGGTCACCTTCGGGTGCTGAGACGGCGTAATAACCGATTGAAAGGACATGACGTGGCACTCGTCACTCTTAAGGAACTACTCGACTCCGGCGTGCACTTTGGTCACCAGACCCGCCGCTGGAACCCCAAGATGCGTCGCTTCATCCTCGGTGAGCGAAACGGCATCTACCTCGTTGACCTTCGTAAGACCCTTGCGGGCATCGAAGAGTCCTACTCGTTCATTCGCGACCTCTCCGCTCAGGGCGGCACGATCTTGTTCGTGTCGACCAAAAAGCAGATGCAGGGCCCCATCGCTGACTACGCCGCCGCCTGTGGCATGCCCTTCGTGAATCAGCGCTGGTTGGGCGGAATGCTCACCAACTACACCACCATCCAGGGCCGTGCCCAGCGCATGGTGGAACTGCGCGCCATGAAGAACGCCGGCGACTTTGACGGCATGCCGAAGCGCGAATCGCTGCGCTTCCAGCGTGAACTCGAGAAGCTCGAGCGCAACCTCTCCGGTATCGCCGGCATGCGTCGCGTGCCCGACGCCATCTTCGTGATCGACACGAAGAAGGAGCACATCGCGGTGACCGAAGCGCGCAAGCTCGGCATCCCGGTGGTCGCCATTGTCGACACCAACTGTGACCCCGACGTCATTGACTACGTCATTCCGGGCAACGACGACGCCATCCGCTCGGGTGCGTTGCTGTGCAAGCTGGTCGCCGAAGCCGTCGTGGAAGGTCGCTTCATCGCGGCGAACCGCCCGGTTGCCGCCAAGGCCTAATAACTACTCACCCTCGATTAACTAAGGAGTTATCTCATGGCAATTTCCGCCAAGGACGTACAGGCCCTTCGTCAGGCCACCGGTGTCGGCATGCTCGACGCCAAGAAGGCTCTCGAGCAGAACAACGGTGACTTTGAGGCCGCCACGCAGTGGTTGCGCGTGCAGGGTCTCGCGTCGGCCGCGAAGCGCACTGACCGCGACAACTCGGAAGGTGCTGTCGCGGTCGTTCGTGACGGCGCGAACGCCGCCATTGTGGAAGTCAAGTGCGAGACCGACTTCGTCGCCAAGAGCGATGACTTCGTGAACCTCGTGTCGGAGATGGCTGCCGCCGTCGCCGCTCGTGGCGAGGCCGCGACCAGCGAGTTCACTGAGCAAATCGAAGAGATGCTCACCACGCTCAAGGAAAACATCGCCGTGGGTGCCGTGAAGCGTCTGTCCGCCGGCCCCGGCCAAGTGGTCGAGACCTACCTGCACCAGCAGTCCGGTCGCGGCGTGAACGCCGTCATCGTGGTGCTCGAAGGTGGCAGCGAAGAGCTGGCTCACGACATCGCGGTGCACTGCGCCTTTGCCAAGCCTGCCTACCTGCGTCGTGACGACGTGCCGGCCTCTGAGGTCGACAAGGAGCGCGCCACGGTCGAAGAGATCAGCCGCAACGAAGGCAAGCCCGAGGCGTCGCTGCCCAAGATCATTGAGGGTCGCCTCAACGGTTGGTACAAGGAGCGCGTCTTGCTCGAGCAGGCCTACGCCAAGGACGAGAAGCAGAACATCGAGCAGCTGCTCGGTGGCGCGACCCTGGTCGCCTTCGCTCAGGTCTACATCGGGGCGTAACGATGACGCGGCGCATCGTCCTCAAGCTGTCCGGCGAAGCTCTGGCTCCGTCGGTGGGCGATGAGACGATTGACGCCGCGGTCGTCGACTTCCTGGCTCGCGAAATCGCGGCCGCGATGTCGGCTAACGACTTGGAGCTGGCGGTCGTGGTCGGCGGCGGCAACATCTGGCGTGGGGCCACCGGCACCATGGCCGGCATGAATCGCGCCAACAGCGACATCATGGGCATGCTCGGCACGGTGATCAATGCCCTGGCGCTGCAGGACTGCATCGAAAGTCACGGCCGACCCACTCGGGTCATGACCGCGCTCAACATGGAGCAGGTTGCCGAGCCCTACATTCGTCGCCGCGCCGTGCGTCACCTCGAGAAGGGTCGCGTCGTCATCTTCGCCGCCGGTATGGGTAACCCGTACTTCACTACCGACACCGCCAGCGCCCAGCGTGCCGCGGAAATCGAAGCCGCCATGGTGATCAAGGGAACCCACGGGGGAGTCGATGGCGTCTATGACGCGGATCCCAAGAAGAACCCCAACGCGGTCAAGTACGACGAGGTCAGCTTTGACGAAGTCCTGGCCAAGGACCTTCGCGTGATGGACCTGACGGCCATCACCTTCTGCAAGGACAACAATCTGCCGATTCGGGTCTTTGACCTGATGGCGCCAGGAAATCTCGCGGCCGCACTTGCTGGCGAGTCCATCGGTACGCTGGTGCACTAGGTGAGGTAATGGAAAACGAAATCATCGAACTGGTCCTCGAGGACACCCGCGACAAGATGGCCAAGGCCATCGAACACGTGAAGGCCGAATTTGCGGCCGTTCGCACCGGTCGCGCCAGCTCGGCCCTCGTTGAGGGACTGCACGTTGACTACTACGGCAGCGAAGTGCCCCTCAAGCAAATTGCTAACTTCTCCGTCCCCGAGCCTCGTCTGCTCGTGATTTCCCCCTTCGACAAGGGCGCCATGGCGGCCATTGAAAAGGCCATCACGACCAGCGACCTCGGTCTTTCACCGTCGAATGATGGCAACATCATTCGCCTGTCCTTCCCGCCCCTCACGGAGGAGCGCCGCAAGGGCTTCGTCAAGATCGTCCGCCAAAAGGCGGAAGACGGCAAGGTCGCGTTGCGCGGCGTTCGTCGTCACGCTCGCCAAGAGCTCGAAGCCATGGAAAAAGAGCACGGCCTCTCCAAGGACGAGATCGAGCGCGTGGAAAAGGTGCTCGACAAGATGACCCAAGATGACGTGGCGCAGATTGATGCGCTGCTGTCGCACAAAGAGGCAGAGCTTCTTGAAGTCTGATAACTCCGACTTCGATGACCGCCCGACGGGTGAGGTCCCCGTGGTCTCGCCCGCCGACTCGCGCGTGACCATCACGGGAGCGGAGATTGCCGCGGAGGCGTCCGACGTCGTCGCTCCTCTTGACCCCGCCGACCTGCTGCCGCACTGGACGGAAGCTCCGACCGGGCAAGTTCCCGTGGTGTTGGCGCGCGATATCGATGAGAGCGACCCCTGGGCCTCGGTTCAAGGCCCCGCGTGGCGTGAAGACGAAGCCGACTGGGTGGCCGCTGACGAACAATTCGACACCTCGGTGCTGGCTTCCGATGACCTCGCGCCCGCACCACTGGCGGTGTCGTTAGAGGACGAAATTCCTTTTGAGGATGAAGTCTCCATGCTGGACGAGGCTCCGCGCCCCGAGCCCATTGTGGAGCGCGCCACTCGCACCCGTCGTCCGCCGGCGGGCAACCCGCTCGCCGGGCGCGCCGTTCGTCGCAGTGGCGGTAAGAACATCGTGGCGGCCACCGTCACCGGCGTTATTGCGCTGATCGTGGCTCTCGGCATTTTCAAGCTGGGCCCGGTCGCCGTGGCGGTACTAATTACCACCGCGTTGGGCTTCGCCATCGCCGAGGTGTACAGCGTGTATCGCACGGCGGGCGCACACCCCGCCGCTCCACTCGGCATCCTCGCCACTATTGCGGTGGGCGTCGGTGTCTACAGCAATGGCCTCGCGGCCCTGCCGGTGCTGACAGTCCTTCTCGTCGTGCTTCTCTTCGTGTGGTACGCCACCGCCGAAGCCCACGTGGACATCCTTGACGGCTTGTCGGCGACCTTGTTCCCCTTCGTCTGGATCGGCTTCTTCGGCGCCTACGCCGCCGCCATGGCGTCGCCCAACTTCTTGCCCGGTCGTGATGGCCTGGCCTACCTGCTCGGCGCGATCATCTTGACGGTGGCCAACGACACCGCCGCCCTATTTGCGGGCCGGGCCTTCGGTGAGCGCAAGCTCGCTCCCGCCGTGTCACCCGGAAAGACGGTCGAAGGCCTCATTGGCGCCATCGTCGTGACCGTGGCAACCGGACTTGTCGTGCTGCCTTTCCTTCACCCGTGGACTTTGCGCACGGGCCTGGAAGAAGCCGTCGTGGTGTGCATCGTCGCGCCGCTCGGTGACCTGTTTGAATCCATGATCAAGCGCACCCTCGGCATTAAGGACATGGGTGCGTTACTGCCGGGCCACGGTGGCGTGACGGACCGTGTGGATGGACTGCTGTTTGTTCTCCCCGCCACGTACTACCTCGTCACTTTGACCCACCTGGTATAGCGAGATGCCATCGGTCGCTCTCTTGGGGGCCACGGGATCGATTGGCACCCAAACCCTCGACGTGCTGCGCGCCCATCGTGACGAGTTCACGTTGGTGGCGCTCGCGGGTGGTCAACGCCTCGCCGAATTAGCAGCGACGGTGAACGAGTTTTCAGTGCCCGCCGTCGCGGTGCGACACGAGGCCGACGCCACCACTATTCGTGGTCTCGTCCCGACGAGCACGGAAATTCTCGTCGGGCCCGCCGGTCTCGAGGAATTAGCGGGCCGCGCCGATATCTGCGTGAATGCGGTTGTGGGCTTTGCGGGCCTGTCGGCGACCCTAGGGGCCTTGCGAGCGGGGCGACGCCTCGCACTGGCGAACAAGGAGTCCCTCGTGGCCGCCGCACCGGTGGTGGAACGCGTGCGCCAGGGACAGGTGATCTATCCCATCGACTCCGAACACTCGGCCATCTTCCAGTGCTTGGGTGAATCTGGTCGCGACGACGGGTATCGCGAAGTGAGCCGCATCATCTTGACGGCGTCGGGTGGTCCATTTCGCACCTGGCCACGCGAGGACTTGCAGCGCATCACGCGCGAGCAGGCCCTTCGTCACCCGACCTGGGCCATGGGCGCCAAGATCACTATCGACTCATCCACCTTGATGAACAAGGGGCTCGAAGTACTCGAAGCCTCCGCCTTATTCGGCATCGAGCTCGACCGCGTGGACGTGGTGGTGCACCCGCAATCCATCGTGCACTCCATGGTGGAATACATCGACGGCGCTACCTTGGCGCAATTGAGTGAGCCCGACATGCGACTGCCCATCGCGGTGAGTCTCGGTGCGCCGCACCGTTTGGCGGGAGGTTTTGGACGCATGGATTTTTCGAAGAACGTGGAGTTGACGTTCGAAGCGCCGCGCTGGGACGACTTTCCGGCTCTGCGTTTGGCCTACGACGCGGGCCGTCGCGGCCACGGTGCCCCGACGTGGCTGAGTGCGGCGAACGAAATTGCCGTGGAGGCGTTTCTCGACGATCGCTTGGCGTGGTGCGACATCGTCCCCGTCGTCGCCGCCACTCTCGATTCATATGACGACCAGGAACTAGTCACCGAAGCCGACGTGTGGGCCGCCGACGCGGCCGCTCGCGACATCGCACGCCGGGTGGTGGCGCGATGAACGAGTCACGACTTGGCGGCATCGCCCTCTCGCTCGGTGGATTGATTGCCCTGGGCCTCTTTGCCTCGTGGTGGGCGCCACTGATGGTTCTCGTGCTCTTGCTCGTGGTCGTGCTGCACGAACTCGGGCACTTCGCGACCGCCAAGTTGACGGGCATGAAGGCCACGCAATTCTTTGTGGGCTTTGGTCCCACCTTGTGGTCCGTGCAACGTGGCGAGACCGAGTTCGGCCTCAAGGCCTTCCTCGTGGGTGGTTACGTCCGCATTATCGGTATGACCAGCACGGAAGAAGTAGATGAGGCGGATGAGCCGCGCAGTTTTCGCGCGCAGAGTTACCCGCGACGAGTTCTCGTGGCCTCGGCGGGATCGTTGGTGCACCTCACTCTCGCGTTGCTGGTGGGCTGGGCGTCGCTGTTCTTCGTCGGCGAACCCAGTTCGCGCGTGGCGCAAATCAACCAAGTGATGGTCTTTGCCACCGGTCAATCACCGGCCCAGCGCGCGGGCATCGTCCCCGGTGACGTCGTCGTGCGCGCGAACGGGCGCAACGTGGATTCAGTTCAGGTGCTGCACCACGTGATTTCTACGCACATCAATGACCGCGTCACCCTCGTGGTTCGTCGTCACGGCCGCCTGCGAACGCTGCACGTCGTGCCGGTTGACGGCCGACAGCTCGTCATCGACGGTCAACCTCTCGCTCCCACCTCGGGACCCGCGGTGGGCTTCATCGGCATTGGCCTCGGCGAGGGAACCGCCACGAGGTCAGCGTGGGCGTCAGTCACCGGCAGTGCGTCGGTGGTCGCACGCACTGCGTCCTCGGCAGTGACGGGAGTCCTGCAAGTCTTTGCGCCCCACAACATCGCGCAGCTGTATCACGACGTGACCAACGGCAAGGCGGCGAGCACGGCCTCAAGTACGGGTCAGCGCCCCATCTCGGGCATCGGCATCGTGCAGCTCACTGTCGATAGCGCCAAGGCTGGCTGGGGCCCCTTCCTCGGTATCTTCGTGTCGCTCAACGTCTTCATTGGTATCTTCAATATCTTCCCGATCTTGCCCCTGGACGGTGGCCACGTCGCCATCGCCACCTACGAACGCCTTCGCTCACGCCGCGGTAAGCCGTATCGTGCGGACGCCAGCAAATTGACCCCCTTCATCCTGGTTTTCGTGACCGCCTTGGCCCTGCTATTCCTCGCCACGGCCTATCTCGACATCACTCACCCCATCACCAATCCCTTTAAGTAACGCGTCGGCGCGTTCGCACGGCAGAATGGGGGAGTGGATATCTCTTCCAGCCTCTTGACTCCCCGTCGCGCCACTCGCCAAATCAAGGTGGGTTCTGTTCCGGTGGGAGGCAACGCCCCCATTTCCGTCCAGTCCATGACCACGACGAAGACCGCCGATGCCGAAGGCACCTTGCAGCAGATCTACGCCCTGGCTGCCGCCGGTGCGGACATTGTGCGCTGCACCTGCAATGACCAAGCGGCCGCCGAAGGCCTCGCCGTCATGGTGCCGCGTTCGCCCATTCCTATCGTCGCGGATATTCACTTTCACGTCGAAATGGCGCTCGCGGCGTTAGAAGCGGGAGTGCACGGCCTTCGTCTCAACCCCGGCAACCTGCGCAAGCCCGAAGAAATCAAACTGGTGGCGCGTGAAGCCAAGGACCGCGGCGTGCCGATTCGCATTGGCGTGAACGCCGGTTCGCTGCACCCCGACATCTACGAGAAGTTTGGGGGCGCGACCCCAGAGGCTCTCGTCGAGTCCGCGCGTGTGGAGCTCGCCTACTTCCAAGAGGTGGACTTTGACGACGTGAAGATTTCGGTGAAGGCCAGCTCGGTCGCCACCATGATCGCCGCATATCGCTTGGCGTCGGAAACGTTCGACTACCCGCTACACCTCGGGGTGACCGAAGCCGGCCCCTTACCGGGCGGCCTGCTGAAGGGCACCGCGGGCATTGCCACCTTGTTGGCCGAAGGCATCGGCGACACCCTGCGGTACTCGCTCACCGCGGACCCCGTCGAAGAAGCGCGCGCCGGTCGCCAACTGCTCGAAGCCCTCGGGCTTCGTGAGCGCAGCGGCCTTGACCTCATTGCCTGTCCGAGCTGTGGTCGTGCGGAAATTGACGTCATTGCCGTGGCCCGCGCCGCGCAAGACGCCCTGGCGAACCGCAACTTGCCCATCCAGGTCGCCGTCATGGGTTGCGTGGTGAACGGACCGGGTGAAGCGCGTCACGCGGACCTCGGCATTGCCGCGGGCAAGAAGCGCGGTCACCTTTTCATTCGCGGACAGATCGTGCGCGTGGTGCCCGAAGACGAGATGGTCGAGGCGTTGGTCGCCGAAGCCGAAAAGCTGGTGGCCGAGGGCTTTGAGGCTCGTCTCGCCGCGGCCGATTCTGGCGCGGCGGCCGAAGCGGAAGCCGACCGCCTTGAACTGCTCGACGCCAAGGGTCTGGACGCCAACAATTCGTCGGTAAAGATTGCCAACATTCGTCGTCAACAGGCGCCCGACGCCTAGCCACCCAAAGGAGACCCATGGCCTCGGCCATTACCCCCCAAGCGACTGACTTTCCCCGCTGGTATCAAGACGTCGTCTCGACGGCGGAGCTGGCCGACAACGGCCCGGTGCGCGGGACCATGGTGATTCGTCCCTACGCGTACGCGATTTGGGAATTCATTCAGTCGGGCCTCGACCAACGCATTAAGCGGGCGGGCGTGCAAAACGCGTACTTCCCGCTGTTTATCCCCGAGAGCTACTTGGCCAAGGAGGCCGAGCACGTCGAAGGCTTTAGCCCCGAACTCGCGATCGTGACCCATGCGGGGGGCAGCGAACTGGCCGAGCCAGTGGTGGTGCGCCCGACCAGTGAGACCGTCATTGGTGAGTTCATGGCCAAGTGGATTCAGTCGCACCGCGACTTGCCGCTGCTCCTTAACCAGTGGGCCAACGTGGTGCGCTGGGAAATGCGCCCGCGCATGTTCCTGCGCACGAGTGAGTTCTTGTGGCAAGAGGGGCACACGGCGCACGCCACCGAGGCCGACGCGGCCGCGTTCGCACGGCGCATTCACCTCGAGGTCTACGACGAGTTCATCCGCACCCAGATGGCAGTGCCGACGTACATCGGCATTAAGCCGCCGTCGGAGCGCTTTGCCGGCGCGACGAACACCATGACCCTCGAAGGCATGATGAAAGACGGCAAGGCACTGCAGATGGCGACCAGTCACGAACTGGGTCAGAACTTCGCTAAGGCCTTCCAGATCCAGTTCCAAACGGACGGCGGCGGCAGCGATTTCGCCTTCACCACCAGTTGGGGTGCGTCCACGCGCCTTCTCGGCGGGCTCATCATGGCTCACGGTGATGATGCCGGCCTGGTGGTGCCCCCGCGCATCGCGCCCTACCTGGCCGTGGTGATTCCGGTTCGCGACGACGACGACGTGAACGCCGCGGTTGCCACTATCGGTCGCGAACTGGCGGACGCCGGTATTCGCCACCACATCGATTCGGGCCGCGGCAACTTTGGTCGCCGCGTCACCGACTGGGAAATTAAGGGCGTGCCCCTGCGTATCGAGGTGGGTCCGCGTGACCTGGCCGAGGGACGCGTCACCATCGCGCGCCGCGACACGGGGGAGAAGATCCCCGTCGCGCTGGCAGAGGTCGTCGCCACTGTTCGTCGCCTCGAGAGCGAGATCCACGACGCCCTGTACGAAGGTGCCCGCCAGCGCCGTAACGCCAATACCCACGAGGTAGCCAGCGTGGCGGAAGCCATTGAGGCTGCGGACAGCGGATTTGCCCGTTTGCCCTGGTCCGTGGCGGCCGGCGCCGAAGCCGAGCTCAAAACCCACGCCATCACCGTGCGCTGCCTGCAGCGCGCCGATGGATCGCTGCCCGAACGCGAAGATGAACCGGGCCTGACCGCCCTGGTCGCCAAGAGTTATTAGGCCCCACGGGGCGTGAAACGCCCTGCTACACTGGCTCCCTACAGTCCGTAAGGACGTCTGGACTCGTGAAGCGCGGGCCGTGGCCCGCGCTTTCCGTTTCTCGACGCCCAAAATGGCATCAAGAGAGGAGGCAGTTGTGGACCTAGAGACACCACTGCGTCCCCTCGTAGCCCAAATGGGACTGGAACTGTACGACGTCGAGTTTTCGGGCGGCACTTTGTTGGTTTCCGTGACCAAAGAAGGTGGCGTCGACGTGGAAACGCTGGCGAAGGCCAATCGCGCCATCAGCGCCTGGCTCGACGAAAAAGACCCAATCGCGGGTCGATTCACCCTGGACGTGGCCTCACCGGGCCTCGAGCGCCGTCTGCGCACGTCCGAACACTTCCGACTCGCCATTGGCGAAGAGGTGACCTTGCGTCAGGTGCGTCGCGATGAGCCCACGCGCCGTCTGCAGGGAGTAGTGACCGCCGTCTCCGGCGACGAGATCACGCTGACGGATCAACAGGTGGGTGAAGTCGTGGTGCACCTTGACCAGGTGGAACGCGCACGCACCGTCTTTGAATGGGGCGCGACGGCCAAGCCGTCGCCGTCTCGAGCACGAACGGCAACGAAGGAGTAAGGGACATGGCCGGTAAGAACATGGAGTTCATGGAAGCTCTCCAGCAGCTCGCACGTGACCAGAGCATTGACGAGAGCGAGCTGCTACAAGCACTCGCCGACGCGCTGCTGGCTGCGTACAAGCGTCGCATGGACTCGGCAGAAGACGCCGAAGTGGAGATCAACACCGAGACCGGTGACATCCGCGTGTGGGGCCTCGAGCTCGACCTCGACGGCAACGTCATCCGCGAGTGGGACGCGACGCCGGACGACTTCGGTCGTATCGCCGCACAGACCGCCAAGCAGGTCCTGATGCAGCTCGTGCGCGACATTCAGCGCCGCCAGATGTACGAGGAGTTCGCGAAGCGCGAAGGCGACATCGTGTCGGGCACGGTCCAGCAGACCGCGGACCGCTACACCTTGCTCGACATCGGCCGCGTGGAGGCCTTGCTGCCCCAGGCCGAGCAGATTGCCTTTGAGCGCCTCGAGCACGGCTCGCGTATCAAGGTGTACATCGTCGAAGTGCGCAAGACCAACAAGGGTCCGCAGATTGTGGTGTCACGTACCCACCCGGCCCTGGTCGCCAAGCTCTTCGAGATCGAAGTGCCGGAGATTGCCGAAGGCCGCGTCGAAATCAAGGCCCTGGCCCGTGAACCGGGACACCGCACCAAGATTGCCGTCGCCTCGAACGACCAGATGGTCGACCCCGTCGGCGCCTGCGTCGGCCAGCGCGGTACTCGCGTGCGCAACGTCACCAACGAACTGCGCTCTGAGCGCATCGACGTGGTGCCCTTCAGCGAGGACCCGGTGGAGTTCATCCAGGCCGCGCTGCAGCCCGCTCGCGTTCGCGAAGTTCGCCTCGACGAAGAGACGGGTCGCGCCACGGTCATCGTGCACGACCAGCAGCTCTCGCTCGCCATCGGTAAGGAAGGCCAGAACGCACGTTTGGCCGCTCGCCTCACCGGTTGGAGCATTGACATTCGTTCCGAGAGCCAAGAGGCCGACGGCGACGTGGAGCTCGAGGACATCGAGACCGACGCCACTGACGAGATCGTCGTCGAGACCATTGACGTGGTCGAGATTGAGGTCACCGACGACACCGCGACTGCTGATGAAGCTCAGACCGAGGAGGCGGAAGCATAAGACAGCCAACTCGCACCTGCGTGGTGTGTCGTCAACGACGACCGGACACGGAATTGGTGCGGGTGGCCCGCAATCTCCTCGGAGAGTGGGTCCTCGGACGCGACGATGGTCGCGGTGCGTGGATCTGCCAAGCGGGGGAGTGCGGAGAGCGGGTAATGCCCGCTCAGTTGTCTCGGACATTGCGTTACGACGTGGTGGATGCTGACGTTGAAGTGGTGAAGGCTCTGATGAAGAGCGTTTCGCTAAGGACTGAGAAGTAGATTGGCAATGGCGCGCTGCGCAGGTAAGGAAAACCTTGGCTACTAAGAAGATTCGAGTTCACGAGCTCTCCCGAGAGCTGGGCCTGACCAACAAGGAATTGTTGGATCTCGCGACCACTTTGGGAATCGGCGTGAAGGGACCGTCCTCGTCCATCGAGGACGCCCAAGCAGACCGTGTGCGTCGCAAGGCTGACGCGGAAGGCTTGCGCCGTGAGGTGCAGCCGGAAGAAGACGCCCCGGCCAAGAAGAAGGCTGCTCCGAAGAAGAATGTCGATGGCGAGGGCGACGAACCCGTCGTCACTGCCGATGAGCCGACTGCCCCGACGCCGGAGCCGACGGCTCCCGTCGTCGTTGCCGACACCCCCGTGAGTGACGCTCCGTCGGACTCGTCCGACGAGGGCGGTACCTCCGACACTCCTCGCACCGTGCGAACCCGCTCGGCCGCGCCCAAGCCCGCTCCCACGCCGCGACCCGCCGCGACTGAAGGTGCCGAACCGACGCCGGTTCGTCCCACCAGCACGCGTCCGCCGGTCTCGCAAACGGGCCGTCCCATTCCGCCGCCGCCGGGACCCGCCAAGGGCCGTCCGCCGGTGTCGCAGTCGGGTCGTCCCATTCCGCCACCGCCCGGTGGCATGCGTCGCCCGGGCTCGCCCCAAGTGGTGGCTCCTCGCACCGGTGGCGCTCCGCGCCCCGGCGGTCCTGGTGGACCGCGTCCGGGTGGTGCTGGCGGTCCTCGTCCGGGTGCCGGTGGTCCTCGCGCCACCGGATTCGGTGCGCCGCGTACTCCCGCTCCTCCCGCCGGTGGCGGTCGCCCCGGTGGTGGCCGTCCTGGTGCCGCCGGTGGTCCGCGTGGATCGCAGCGCAAGGTCAAGTCGCGTCGTCGTCCGAACCTGGAAGAGCTCGAGCCCACTCAGCTCACCAGCTGGGTGCCGTCGTCGGCACCCGTGCCGGGTGGCGAAATCATCATTGAGCGTGGCTCCACGGCCAAGGACGTGGGTCCGAAGCTGAACCGCTCGGCCGCGGACATCATTCGCTTCCTGTTCTTGCAGGGTGAAATGGTCACGGCCGTCCAGGCGCTGTCCGAAGACATGATCGAGCTCTACGCCGCCGAAATCGGTGCCGTGGTTCGTCTCGTGGACCCGGGTGAAGAGCAAGAAGCCGAACTCATTGCCAAGTTCTTCGAAGACGAAGACGACGAGGACGACGAGGGTGGCGAACACCGTCCGCCGGTCGTCACCGTCATGGGTCACGTTGACCACGGCAAGACCATGCTCCTCGACCGCATTCGCTCGACCAACGTCGTGGCGGGTGAGGCTGGTGGTATTACTCAGCACATCGGTGCGTATCGCGTGAACTGGAACGGCAAGCCCA